>CAZSOP010000011.1:0-21895 GCA_964608385.1 uncultured Cytophagia bacterium | reverse complement strand
AAAGGAGATTTACCCTGGCAGTCATTATTGCTCAGCCTGCAGGGGCACACCAACAAAACCGCCCCCAGGGTTTTTCTCGTTTATCCCGAAAATTTTAAACACCCCAATGTCAAGGCTATACTGGATTACTATAAACAGCGCCATTCGTTTAAGACCGATGATATTCGCACAGTGGAACAAGCCGTCTATAAATACAGCGATGATTTCAACGGCTATGTCATCTGGGATAAAGAGGTCCTGCCGACACTGATGATGGCCTTCACCGTTTCCGGGTTGGAGAATGCGCTGGTGGTCTGCGAAGATCACATAGAGCTTGCAGAAGCAGCAGGTTTGAAACAGATCGAAGATTTTCGCATGCGCTTTCGCAATAAACCCGATGTTGAAATCTTTCGCTGGGCTTATGACCAGTATTTTGAACGCTGTAACAAAGATATATTGGTTTACCTCGGTGAATGGTGCACCGGCCTCAACCGCAGGCCGGGTATGCGTCCTGCAATTGCTGATTTTGGTATTGTCCATCAGGCTTTTTTCACCGATTTATCCGCAAGTCCTGCGGACCCGAAGGAATATCAGCTCGCCGACAAGATTATGAGCGAAATGAATGATTATGCTTATGTATTTGGCTGGCACTCCTATTGCAAGGACCAGGAGCCGGAACATCTGACCATGGTCTCGCGCAATGCGCTGGTGATTGCAGAAGGATTGGCGACTCTGCCCAATATGAGTTTTCATCGTCAGGTAGCGGTTTCGAATGATTTTACCTTCGAACAAAAATCAACCTATAATGAGAATCCAACTGTAGAGGACAAAGTATACATCACCCTCATCCAGAGCGATGGACTCGGTATCGGTTCCTGGCTGCGACCGGGGCGTGGTAAAATCCCCTATGGCTGGGAGACCAATATGGAATGGATCGATTTTGCCCCGGCCCTTTTGCAATATTATTATGAAAGCGCTACAGCGAATGATTATTTTATCGGCAGTCTCAGCGGCCCGGGATATTTCTATCCCAAAGCCTATCCCATCGAAAAACTTCCCGGCGCCTTAAAAATGGCGGATAGCCTCATGCGACGTCTGGACCTTCATGTTTTCGGCATCATGGATTTTTCAGAAGGAGATCGCAAAGTGGGTAATGTGGATCTGACTGAAGAGGTGGTCGAAGCCTATTATGAAAACATGACCTACACACTCGGATTCATAAACGGATATGGTCCCGGAAACACTTATGATTTCCGCGACGGCAGACCGATGATCTCCTACAATTACTATGTGGATATCGAAAAAACCGCCGAACAAGTGGCTGAGGATTTCAAAGAGCTGGCGCGGATAAATCCCGATCGGCCCTACTTTATCCCGGTTCATGTGCGTGAGAACAATGATGTGGAACGCATGGGGACCATTCTTGATTTATTGAGCGATGAATTTGTTATCGTCCCGCCGGAGGAATTTATGATTCTCGCGGCCAAAAAACCGACCATGACCACCCGCTATTTAAACGATCATCCGGACTTTTCCGGTCATTGGCGTCTGGACAGGGCTGCAAGCAAAAATATCATGCCGACCACCTTTGAACTTGATATCGACCATCGCGGCAATGTCATTACCATAACCACGACAGCGTGGTATCACCGATATATTCATCACAGGAAATTGCAAACCACCAAAACTCTGGTTATCGGTGGTAAAGCGGTAAAAAGTCCGGAAGAACGTACCCGGCGCATGGACTATCTGGCTGCGTGGACGGATTCGATTTCAACACAGGCCCGATACAACGATGACAGGACAGCAATGATTTTGACGACGGATTTTAAAGCTCAGACCCAACAGGGAACCTATCCGATGACCAGCGTCAGCGAGTATGCTCTTTCTGACGGCGGCATGACTTTAACCGTAACGGAATGGAGAAAAACAAGAGAAAGCAACAAACCGGTAACCGTATTTGTTTATCGTAAAGAGCCGGAGACGTTTGATCGATGACAAAAAGTATTGCTTGCCAATCCGAGAGATATCAGGCTTGAGTTGACTTGATAACGCCTTACCCCTGTTCAGCGTACGACAAGCCGGCGCTAAAACAAGTATTGCATTTGATTATTTTCAATGCAACCTATTTGCATAACGTCGTGAATATTTTATTAAAGGGCAATAGAGAGAGAAAAAAATTCTCAGACAAGTTAATAAAAAAGCAGCATTGCAAGTATCTAAACCGGACCGACCTGTTTCGCCGAATCGGCCCGGTTGGTGTTATAGCTGTTGCAGTTTTTGCAGAACAAAATTATATCTGGACTCGATTTCCTTATCATCGTCCTTTAACATTTGAATAAACGGATTCTCTTCCGGACTTTGGCGAACGGCGAGAAAATCATTTTCCTTTTCCGCCTCATCGCCATCTATACCATATCCGATCCTGGTATGGGTATCGAATTCCTTCATGGCGTCCTGCATGGTCATTTTGTTGAGCTTGAGAGCGGCTGTTTTCCAATCCTCCAACACCTGTATCAGGACAGAAACAGGCAGCTCCTCCGGCGACAGCTGGTGCAGGCTTTGAATGGTCCTGATCGTCCAGGCGATTGCCTGCTGATCATACTTTTCATAGGCTTGCAGCAAGCTCTCATACACCTGATCGATATCGGATTGTGATGCTTTGATTTCCTCTATCAAATCATCGACAACGGAACGGCTTGCCAGCATACCGGCCATATCAATCCAGCTGTCGGCCTTCGGTTTGGATGCGTTTAAGAGTTTTTCCTCGAGCTGATCGGCATCGGTATTATCCTCAAGCTGTTCGAAGAAACGGAGCAGGGATTCACCCAGCACCACCTTGATGGCCATATCATAATACTTGCGGCAGATTTTGAGCATCAGCCGATTGATAAAGATCCCTTTGTGGTTTAAATATTCCTGTTTCGAACCGCTTTCCTGCAGCTTCTCCAGTCGTCGCATACCGCGCAGTATGCGTTCACCCACATAAGGGGTAAAAAGACCAAAGTGAATGAGATCATACTTTTGCGGATCTTTGCGTTTGTCGCGTTTCGGCCATTTCTGGCTGTCTCGCCGTGTTCCGACCGTAAATATATTCATCGCTGGGGTAATGACGCTTTTTCCCTTTTCTTCATTGATATAGGAAAAGGGAAAATCCGAAGCATCGAAATTGCTGTAATGTTTGCCCAGGACAACGCTGAATGCACCCACACGAGTCGGCCACAACATATAGGATGAAGAGCCGGTTTTAACACCTCTTTCGAGCACGCCCTGATGTAATGGTCCGAGTTTATAGAGATGATTGCTCTGATTGGTGCCGCTACCGGCATTATAAAACGAAAACAAACCGGCAATCAAAAGGCTCGATTTATGATGCGTCGCGGTGTAGGGACCGGCAAACAGAGAGCAGGCTTCGCCATGCATCGCTTCGCAATTGGCAAAAAAGGCTGAATTTTCTGCGCTGAACTGCCGGCTTATGCGTACGCCCTGACCGATAAAGCAGTCGGTTAAAAGCGCACTATCTTGAATATGAGAACCGGACTGAATAATAAACCGCCGTGCCGTCACGCCGGCCCCAATGACCGAAGGGTCTTGTTCGCAACCAAGTACTGTTCCTTCCTGCAACTCTGTTGCACCTTCTATCGCGACAAAGGGTCCGATATTGACATTTAATAAACGGCCGCAATTTGTTAATTTGCTCTGAACTCCAACGCGGCCCCGGTCAGCGGAACGGCTTTTTACATAAGCATCAATCATAGCGGTAAGCTTGTCGATGAGCTCTTTATCATGCCGATAAAAGACCAACATATACGCAATTTGTGCCGACAGGCGATCGAACATGGGAAGCGAACGACCCCCGGCTTCATTCATAACCTCCAGTTCCAGGCCATTGCCAAAGGTCGTTTCTCCGTTGACTGCCAAAGCATCTACATTGCGCACCTCTGAATGGCTTTCAAAATCTATGTTTGCAGCATAACGCAGATGATCGATATAGACATTATCAGCAATCGTACAGTTGTGCAGTGCGCTGTCTTTAAGACTGTTGGTTACACAATAACCCCCTTCAAGGTAATGTTCTCCCTGCAGCCGGCCGATCCGTATCTCTCCGCTGAATCGCACGTTGATCATGTGATCCGTTATAAATGGATCTAAAACCTGAACGCCTTGCCAGTCATCCGCGGTACAACCCTGTTCTTCGAGTCTTCTGATTTCATCATCGGTTAAGGTTCTATAGGACATATAAACCCCTCTTAAATTTCAAACTGTCTCCAGTCGACATTATCTTTTTCAATATCCTTAAAATAGGCTACAGTACCGACTTTGAGCTCGTGAGTGGCGTCATTATCCACAGCCAGAATACCGTGTTGATGCAACTGCAGCATCGATACCGTCCACATATGATTGACGCCCTCTTCCACGCACTTTTGCAATGCTCTGGCCTTGCCATAGCCGCTGACGATAATCAAAACCTGTTTTGCATCCATAACCGTTCCAACACCTACGGTTAATGCCGTGCGCGGTACTTTATCCGGATCGTTGTCGAAAAAACGGGAATTGGCAATCCGGGTATCGTGAGTCAGGGTTTTAATGCGGGTTCGCGACGATAATGAAGAGCCGGGTTCATTAAAAGCGATGTGACCATCCGGACCGATACCGCCGAGAAACAGGTGAATACCGCCGACTGTCTTGATTTTCTCTTCATAATCGCGGCATGCCTTTTTCAGGTCTTTGGCATTACCATCGGGTATGTTGATGTTTTCCGGCGGAATATCAATATGATCGAACAAATGATGGTGCATAAAATAGTGATAGCTCTGAGGGTGATCTTCCGTCAGTCCGACATATTCATCCATGTTAAAGGTGATCACATTTTTAAAGGATAATTTCCCCTGTTTGACAAGCTCGACCATGTTTTTATACGTTCCAACCGGAGATGAACCGGTAGGCAAACCAAGTACGAACGGTTTTTCCGGCGTTGGATTGAATTTTTTGATTTGGGAAGCAACGTAATAGGCGACCCATTTGCTCAGTGAATCATACTCGTCGTGAATAATCATTCGCATAAAACATCCTCCTTAATGATCTGTATGTAAAACAATTTTAACATCCGCAACCGAGGCTCCATTTTTTCCCGAGTGAACGATTAACGGGTTGATATCCAGTTCTGCAATAGAGGGCAAATCCAGGGCAAGCTGTGATAATCGGTGCATGCAGTCCAGAATCGCATCGATATCGGCACGCGCGCGTCCGCGGGCTCCTGCCAGGAGAGGGTATGATTTTGTTCCTTTGATCATGTTGATCATATCCTCTCTTTTGAGTGGAATAATGCCGAATTCGACATCTTTATAGATTTCGACATAAATACCACCCAATCCGAACATTAACACCGGTCCAAAAGCCCGGTCCCGTTTGAGACCGAGAATGACTTCGGTACCGGCGGCAGCCATTTTTTGAACGTAAATACCTTTAACAACCGCCTCTGGTCGCTGTTTTTCAACGCTTTTGGTGATAGACTTGTAGGCTATTTTGATCTCTTCAGCATTTTTCAGGTTCAGTTTCACCCCGCCGACATCGAATTTATGCGCAATATCCGCGGATACAACCTTTAAAACAACCGGATAACCGATCTTGCCGGCAATCGAGACCGCCTGGTCGCCGCTTTTTGCCAGCTCACCGTCCAGTAGCGGCAGACCATAAGCCTTGAGAATCTGATTCGCTATATCTTCGGTAAGGAAATCATGATGGGCTGACTCTATGATCTTTAAAGCGCTTTCACGGTCACAATCAGAACATGGTAATAGCGCTTCTTTTTTCTGTTGTAGGGATTGTTGAAAAGCAAAAGCACGGGAAAAAGAGGTACACATGGATTCCGGCAGAATATAGTGCGGAATGTTATGTCGTTGTAAAATATCAATACCCGAAGCAACATCGGTCTCACCCATAAACGACGTATAAACCGGTTTTTCATGCCTGGCTGTAATTTCACACACCTTATTGGCAATAGAGTCGATATCGGTCATGGATTGGGGTGTAAGAATCACCAGCGCCCCATCGACCTTATCGTCCTTGAGAGCAGCTGAAAGCGCGGCATCATACCGGTCTGCTCTTGCATCGCCGATAACATCCACCGGATTTTTGATGTTTGCGGTTTTGGGAAGATGTTTCTTGAATCTTGCGGTGGTGGATTCGGAAAATTCGGCCAGCTGCAGGCGTTGCCGAATCGCCGCATCCGTTGCCAGAACACCGGGACCACCGGCATTGGTAATGATAGCAACGCGATTGCCTCTGGGAAGGGGTTGGTAAGCCATGGCAATTGCGATATTGAACATCTCTTCGATATTTTGACAGCGAAGTATACCGGCCTGTGCAAAGGCGGCATCGCAGATTTCATCGCTGCCCGCCAGTGAACCGGTATGGGAGGCTGCAGCGGCAGCGCCCTCGCTTGTTCGCCCGGACTTGAGAATGAGAATGGGCTTGCCGGTATCTGCAATAATAGTCGACGCCGTATTCAAAAGCGCCCTGCCGTCACTGATTTCCTCCAGATAAAGCAAAATCACTTTGGTTTCAGGGTCATCTTTAAGATAATGCAATAGATCGATTTCACTGACATCGGCTTTATTGCCGAAACTGACGAATTTGGAAAAGCCGATGTGTTTTGCCAGAGCGTAATCGAGAACAGCCGTGCACAAAGCACCGCTCTGGGATAAAAAGCCTATGTTACCGCGCTCCGGCATTTTGCGGGCAAAAGATGCATTCAGATGTACAGCCGGATCGGTATTGATAACGCCGAGACAATTGGGACCAATAAATGAGATGCCGTATTTATCGGCAATCTCCAGAATTTTTTTCTCGCGCTCAATGCCGGCCCCGCCCACTTCGCGGAACCCGGCTGAAATAATGATAACGGTTTTTCCCCTTTTTCCCCCGCACTGTTGCATGGCCATGTGACCCAAAGAACTGGAAAATACAATGACCGCCATATCGACCGAATCCGGAATGTCGAGAATATATTTAAATGACTTGACAGCGGCAATTGAATTTGCCCCCGGGCTTACCGGATAAACAATACCCTGATAATTATCCTTGAGAATATTCATAAAGATATCATGCGGTACGGTGCCCACAGTTCGGTTGGTTCCGACTACAGCGATGGATTCAGGATGGAAAATGGTATGAAGATTATCATGGATCGGTTTTCCAGAACTTGACATTCTTCCTCCTGCAGGTGATGAATTTAAGATTTTAAATTCCAGGTGAATCGGAAAATCGTTAGCTATACTCGCAACTGAATTGGTCAGAAAATTCAAAAAATGTAGATAAGAACATAAAGCTAATCGAGCTGTTCTGCAATAAAATCAACTGCACCGGAAACGGTTTGCACTTCCAGAGCCCGGTCTTCCTCCATTTCAATGCCAAACTCCTCCTCAAACGCGGCCACCAGTTGAATGCTCTGCATGGAATCAGCGCCGAGATCGAATATAAAATTGGCATTGTCGTCGATTTCATTCTCATTGACCCCCAATACCCGACCGATGACTGTTTTAACGCGTCGACTGATCTCCTTTTTATCCATGTCTCCTCCAAGGTTGGTCAAATTCAGACGTTTTTGCAATATAACCATTTTTTGCAAAGAATCAATATAAAAATCCACAAAGTTTGTTAAATGTTCTAACTTTTTAAAGTAAAAAAAGAATCGAGCCGGCTATCGATGCGTCAATCCAATGTCGTTCGCTGCATTGCCAGAGCCACCGCACCCAGCAACGCCGTATGATAACCAAGTTCACTGAGTACCACCTTCGGAACCGGTACAATCTTTAAATTTTCCTGCATGATGTTTTGAACATTCGCGATCAATTGATCACCACCGCCGACACTGACGCCTCCACCCAGGACGATGACATCGGGTAAATAGATCGTTGCAATATTGCGCAACCCCTGGCCGAGGTTATAGGTCACCTCCTCCCAATAGTCTTCATTGAGGCTTTCTGCAGCCTGTGCGTAGACGCGACGAATACCATTTCCGGAGACCAGTCCTTCCAGACAATTTGTCGCGCCACATTCACATGAAATTCGTTCCGGAAAACGGCAACGGTACGCAATGCATTGATGACCGACTTCAGGATGGGCGCCGCCCATTCCGCGGTAGAGGACTCCATCGATGACATACCCCCCTCCAATCCCTGTCGATATCGTCATGTAAAACAGTTTTTCGGCTTTTGTGCGGCCAAAACGATATTCAGCCAGAGCTGCTACATTGGTATCGACATCGACAAAAAAGGGGCGTTGCCATACCTGCTCCATGATCTGTTTCAACGGTACATTACGCCATTGGGGCTGATGCAATGGCGAAACAACGCCGGTTTTCCAATCCAGCGGTCCGCCGATAGCGGCACCGATTGCTATGATATCCTCACCGTGCCGGACCTCTGCGATCATGCGATTGAGTAAATCAATGCCCTCATGCAGGTCGGCCGGCGTTTCTTGACGCGATTCCCGTATCAATTCACCATCTTCACCGGCAGCAGCAACCATAAATTTTGTGCCACCGATATCCAATCCGATGTATATTGACATCTGAATTCTCCCTTACCGCTTGTCCGCTCGAACAAACTCTATTCTACTCGTACATATCATCGAATTGACTGAAAAATTCGTTGATCTTTTCTTCTTCTTCAGGGGTTTTCCGGCCGATTTCACCGCTAATTATAAAAACAACAAAACTCACCAATAACTCCATACCGGTATAAAGGGCAAAGGTAGACTCCAATCCGGTCAATGGCGTCCAGCCAAATTTAAAAAAGATAAAGGTCATAAAGCCACAAGCCCAGGACCACAACGCGCCACGCCAGGTGGGTTTACGGAACAGCATGCCGAGAAGCAAGGGTAAAGAAACCGGTCCCAAAATAGCAGCAAACCATTCCACCATGGCGTTGAATGCTCCTTGTAGATGAATCGTCAACAGGGCGGCGGCAATGGTTAGAGAGCCAAAAACAACCGTTGCGATCATGCCGACACGCAGCAGAATCCTGTCGTCGGCATTTTTATGAAATGTACGTTGATAGATATCCTTGGTAAAAACCGCAGAGAGAGAACTGATATCGCTATCGATCATGGACATGGTGGCGGCGAACATGGATGCGATCAGCAATCCAAGCAAACCGGGTGCAACCTGCGGTAAAATTTTCTGCGCCACCAGCATATAGGTATACTCGGGATTTTCTACATGCCCGATAAGCGAGTGAGCAGCCCACATGGGAATATAGACCGCCAGGGGGTAAACGAGAAAAAGGCCTGCTGAAAGCAAAGCCGCTTTACGGGCTTTGCCCGGCTTGGCGATACTGTAGAAACGCTGTGCCAGCCCCCAGGTACCGCCGTTGTAGCTTAAAATAATAACAAAGGAATAGACAAAAAGAAACGTCGGACTGACGCGGGCGCTGAACAATCCACGGTGATCCACCGGCATTTGATCGATCAAACCGCTGAATCCCCCGACCGCGCTTAGAACCATGGGAACGAGAATAAGGGTAATGCCAAATTGAAGAATAAACTGAACAAAATCCGTCAACATGGTGGCCCATAATCCACCGAAAAAGAGATAAACAATGGTGATGATTCCGCAGGCAACAATCACCTGGTTCAGCGGCCAGCCGGTGGCGACGTGGACGATGATGGCAAGGGAATAGAGCTTGACGCCTTCATCGATAAATTTAATGCCAATGCCGCTCCAGCCGAAAACCTGCCGGACGGTATTGTTATAGCGTTGTTCAAGATACTGCACCGGCGTCAGAATATCCATCCGGGACCATCGCGGTGCCCATAGGAACGCTCCCATCAGCATGGCGATAAAAATCGGTGGTCCGAAAAATGTCCAGGCACTGATACCACTGCCATACGCCAGGGTACCCAGCCCGACAAAAGCAAAAGCGCTATAGCCGGAAACATGATGCGAAATGGCGGCAAGCCACCATGGTACTTTTTTGCCTCCCGCAAAGTAATCACTGGTGTTTTTTACCATCCGTTTGGCAATATAGCCGAGAAGCGCCATGATCACAGCATAAACCCCAACCACGGTATAATCGACCGATGTCAACATTCGGGACTCCCTTCCTTGGCATAATGCACTGAGCAGAGCTCATCCATTGCGTTTATAATCACCATACATCCTGAAAGCATCGATACAATGCTGATAGTTTTCCGCGCTTAATCCGATCGATTCATAGGCCTCCACGTAACCAATAAATCCACCCGCATAACAGCCGAGATGATCGATCAGCCGTTTTGCCTCTGCATGGATATCGCAGCGGTCTCCATGAATCGATGTGGTCTGATAGCTCACCGGACAAACAAAGCAGGTGGTACCGCCGAATTCCTTGCCCAGTCGCTCGATATCGTATAAATTGGGCTGGCTGATATTGAGCATATCAACACCGATATCGATCAAATCTGCAATAATATCATAAACCATACCACAGGAATGAAAATAAACCTGTAATCCATGTTCATGAGCTATTCTGAATTGGCGTTCATATCGGGGTTTAAAAAACTCGCGCCATTTTTGTGGCGAGATGAGCAGTTTGCTTTGGTCTCCCCAGTCGTCATAAAAGGCAACCGCATCAAACCCCTGTGATTTTAGCTGCCGGATAATATCGATCTCGAATTCAAAAACCGCATCGGCAAGCTTGCCGAGTTGTGCGGGAGCGATATAGAGATCCTCCAGCGTCTCGGTAAAACCCCGTAAAAAGGTCATAATTGTAAATCCGCTAAGAACCAGGCCGGCAATATTGTAACGGTCGCCGAAACGATGCATCGTCTCACTGACATCGCGAAAACGGGTCTGATCCTGAGAATCCGGAAAATCGAGATGCTCGAATTCCCGCCAGGATCGTATTAGAGGAGCATGACTTTGTCCCATGGTATCATCCCGGCGTTCCCATGTAAATCCCCATTCGGATTGGTCCTCGCCGGGCCCGATAAAGTGCCGTACCACATCGGTAAGAATAATATCGGACGCTTCCCGGTTGCGGTTAAAAAACAGGAGAGGCACACGGTCCGGCCCCTGTCGCCCGATGGCTCGTTTTACGCGCTCTTTTTTGGTCATAACGATTTCCCAAAAAAGCTGTTAAATTAAATTCAGCCTAACCTCTAAACCAATTATCCGCATCAAGTGGTTAATATAAAATATTCATCAGAGAGATACAAATAAAAGTATCACTTTTTATAAAAAGCAACAATATATCAATGAGAGGCCAGAGCAGGAATCATCTCTGAAAGAAAGGCACAACGGAAACAGAAGGATCGAGGCAAATAAAAGGAAATATGTTTTGTGTTGTATATTTTTAATTTTTAGTTAAATTATGCATAATCAATGAC
Organism: uncultured Cytophagia bacterium; assembly: GCA_964608385.1. Classification (GTDB taxonomy): domain Bacteria; phylum Zhuqueibacterota; class Zhuqueibacteria; order Residuimicrobiales; family Oceaniaggregativiventaceae; genus Oceaniaggregativivens_A. Next base: position 10,546 of record CAZSOP010000011.1, on the reverse strand, counting down.
AATGCCACACCAATAAATCGGGAAGGACACATGCACACGATCGATCTGACCATTATTGCGGCATATATTCTTCTGGTTATCGTCTTTGGTATTCTACTCTCACGACGCGCATCAAAAAATATGGACAGCTATTTCCTCGGCGGCAAATCCGTGCCCTGGTACTTGCTCGGTTTATCAAACGCCTCTTCCATGTTCGATATCTCCGGTACCATGTGGCTGGTCTATATGTTATTCGTCTACGGTCTCAAAGGCGTATGGATGCCCTGGATGTGGCCGACGTTTAATCAGATTTTCTTTATGGTTTATCTCGCCATATGGGTTCGACGATCGAATGTTCTCACCGGCGGAGAATGGATCACAACACGCTTTGGTAAAGGCAAAGGCAGCGAACTATCGAGGTTAAGCGTTACGGTTTTCGCTCTGGTGAGCATTATCGGCTTGCTGACCTATACCTTCCAGGGCATCGGTAAATTCGCCACCATTTTCTTTCCCTGGCAGTTCTCTGCCAATACCTATGCAGTCATCTTTATGGGAATCACCACGATATACGTCCTGCTGGGCGGTATGTACAGCGTTGTCTTGACAGATCTGATCCAGTTCATCCTGCTTACCATAACATCCATTATTATCGGCGTAATCGCATTATCACAGGTCACTCCTGATGCGTTGAAAGCAGCGGTTCCACAGGGCTGGCTCGACATTTCATTCGGCTGGCATCTCAATCTCGACTGGTCGAATACCATAGCAGCGGTAAATCAGCAAATCGAGTCCGACGGTTACACCCTTTTCTTTTTCTTCTTTGGCATGATTGTGTTCAAAGGTATTCTCAACAGCATGGCGGGGCCTGTTCCAACCTATGATATGCAACGCATGCTGGCAGCCAAAACACCAAAAGAGGCGGCTCTGATGAACGGTATCGTTTCGGTGGCCCTGGTACCGCGATGGGTTATGGTTCCGGCGGTGGCGGTATTGGCTGTGGTTTTCTTCAGTCCGCAACTCAACAGCATGGGTGGTGATATCGATTTTGAACTGGTGCTGCCCTGGGTGATCAATACCTTCATACCCGTCGGTGTTACCGGCTTGCTGCTTGCCGGATTGCTGGCGGCGTTCATGTCAACATTCGATTCAACCGTCAATTGCGGCGCTGCCTATATTGTCAACGATCTCTATAAAAAATATATAAATCCAAACGCAAGCCAAAAAACATATGTCTGGGTCAGCTATGCCGCATCGATTTTTCTGGTATTGGTGGGTATTCTTTTCGGTTATCTTCCCAACAGCATCAATTCGATTACCGAATGGATTGTGTTCGGCCTGGCCGGCGGCTATACCGCCCCCAATATTCTGCGCTGGCACTGGTGGCGGTTCAACGGCTATGGATATTTCTGGGGTATGATGAGCGGTGTCATATTTGGCATCAGTTTTGGGCTGCTTTTTCCGAATATCTCTTCGGTTAACAGTTTTCCCTTTATTCTTCTGGTTTCATCCGTTACCTCTGTTGTGGCCAGCCTGATGACAAAAACCGATGATGAAAAGACCCTCACTTCCTTTTATCGCCGGGTGCGACCCTGGGGATTCTGGCAACCTGTTTATGAAAAGGTCAAAAAAGAACATCCGGAATTTATCAAAAACACCCATGCAGGGCGTGATATGAGCAACGTGCTGGTCGGAGTGATTTGGCAAACCAGCCTTCGCCTTATTCCGGTGTTTTTAATCGTTTTTCGCCTGACCTCGATGTGGATTGCTCTGGCTCTCGTTTTGGTGACAACGGTAATTTTGAAGAAAAACTGGTACGACAAGCTGGAAGAAAATTAAATCAGCTATTTCTTATAATGCCCGTACCATTAAGAATGCTTTCAAATGCGGGCGCTCCATTTGCGGCTGTGCTACAAACGGGCATGCAAATCTCAATTACGTGTACGTCTTCCCGGGATTGCCCCGCTAAAGCAGGATAGCCGGGCCTGCTGCAACAGACACCGATCCCCAAACCAGAACCAATTTTGTTTATTCATCTTCTCTGACCTGCGGCAGATATCGGTACCAGGTAAAATAAAGCAATAACGCCGCAATCAAGGCAGTGCCGAACCAAAACAATGCCTGGTCGTACCAATGTCCGACCAGATACATGGGAAAAAGATAAAAGCCGATGATGGCGATAGATGCGATAACAACATTGATAATGGAACGGCTCGCACTTTCGCTTTTTTGGGTTTGTTCGGATATGCTGAGAGTGGCTTTTCGCCGTACCGGCCCCCAGCATCCGAAAGGACGCACCTGAGTGTAAAACTCGATGAGCAGCTCTTCATCCACCTGTTTCGTCTTAAGCGTGGCGATAATACTCAATAGCGTAGAACCGGCGCAAATCAGGGGAAAGGAATAATAGATCGGCATATCGGGGAAAAAGAGCACCACGAGCGAAAGCAAAATACCGCCAAACAATCCCCAGGTATATCCCCAGCCATTAAAGCGCCACCAATACCAGCGCAGCACATTGGGGACAATAACCCCGGCCCCCAGGGCCATCATGATCCAGTTCCAGATTTCGGCAATGGAACGGGCCTGAAAACCGATGGCAATACCGACTAAAACCACAGAGACGGTAGCCAGGTAGCTCATGCGTATGGATTTCTGTTCGTTATCATCTTTGCGCAAATAAGGCTCCCAGATATCGCGTATTAAAAAAGAGGCCCCGCAATTCACCGTGGAGCTAAACGTGGACATAAAGGCGGCGAGCAGTCCGGCAATCACCAATCCGCGCAGGCCCGCCGGCAAAAAATCGCGCAGGACCAGGGGCATGACCTGTTCGGTATCTTCAACACCACCGATACCAGTAAACGCCAGCAAGACAATCGCCATCGCCATTCCCCAGCGTACGACGAGGAAGACGCTCCAGGCTGCCCCGACTTTGGCGGCATCACGGGCATGACGGGCAGCCAAAAAACGCTGAAAGTCATACATCTGTGCCGGACCACCGGCATTGAGCAAAAACCCCTTGAGCACCCAGACAATCACCAGCGCTCCGAACATTTCAAACTGAGCATTGTTTCCGGCAGCGCCCTGGGAAAGTTTCCAGGGTGGTTTAAGACTGGTCCAGTTTTCAGGAAGGTCTGAAAGCATTTCCGGTGTCACCGATGACCAGGCAATCCAGGCGATAATCAGACTGCCGACAGTAAGAATAAGAGTTTGAATGACATCGGTGAACACAACACTATACAATCCACCCAGCAAAACATATAGCGTGGTAATGGAAATGACCACAACCGCCAAAATCTGTGGTTCATAAAGGGTGAAAAGCTGCTGTAAAAAGGGAGAGGAAACATAACCTGCCAGCCTTTCCAGCGGAATATAGACGGAGGCAAACTTGCCGATACCCTGAAAGGCATAGCCGATAAAACTGGTCAGGGTGATAATGGCCATCACGGCATAAGCGGTACGGGCGAGTTTACCGTCAGTGTTGGTACCAAAACGGGTCTTCATCCATTCCGCTGCAGTCATCACTTTGGAACGCCTCACCCATTTCCCCATATAGCTCATAAAAAAAGCGCCCATTAAAAACCCCCACATCCAGTGATGCCACATGGATTTAAACCCCAGAAGAAAAAGAATGGAAACGATCCACATCGTCCCGGTAATATCGAAATTGGAAACCGACCCGGACATTGACAGGGCAGCCCAGTGTAAATTCTTGCCGCCAAGAAAATAGGCTTCGAGATTTCTGGCTGCATATTTTTTATAGCATAAACCGAGCCCAATGACCAAAATAAAATAAAGAACAATTACAGCTGTATCGATGAATGGCATGCCGCTATCCCTTGGTTTTGACTGTTCACGCTCTTACCGCATCGAACATGGCAACGATGTTTTGCGGCGGTACGTTTGCAACGATATTATGAACCTGCTGAAAGACGAACCCACCACCGGGATGCAAAATGCTTACCTGTTTTTTTACATGCTCTGCAATCTCCTTCGGTGTGCCCATCGGCAGTATGGCATGTGTATCGCATCCCCCGCCCCAGAAGGTGATATCCTTGCCAAATTCAGCTTCAAGCCCGGATGCCCCCATGCCGGTACAGCTGATCTGAACCGGGTTGATGGCATCCAAACCGGCATCGATCAGATCGGGAAGGAGCTCCCGCACACCACCGCAACAATGCAACATCACCTTGACATCAGCGCGTTTTTTGCAGTGCTGCCACATGAGTTGATGGCGTGGTTTGAAAAATTCGCGATACATGACAGGAGATATTTGTGGACCATTCTGCATGCCGAGGTCGTCGCCAAACAGGATGATATCGATATGATCTTTGACAAGATCGAGAAAATGATCGAGATGGGTCATATGATAGTGCACCAGTTCATCGAGAAAAGCATGCGCCCGTTTTGGTTCAGAAACCAATAGCATAAAGAACTGATCGTTGCGAAAAAGAAACTGACCGGTTTCGAGCAAATTGCCGCCAAAAAGTCCGATGATAGCAGCATTACTCTTATGTCTCAATGCAGCCGCACCTTCTTTCATTCGCTCATCGCTGACCGGGCCGGGGGGAGCGCTGACGGCTCCCCACATGCATTCCTCCAGAGCTTCCTGCAACGGCAAGGAGGTATCTCCTTCCAGGTATGGATAAAAGGTCTGTTCAAAATAGAGGGCGCCATCAGGCATGTGGCCGATCACACGGCCGCTTTTAGATCGCAGAATCCAGCGGTTGGGTTCCCGTTCCGGTACCGACCAGGCCGGCACCAGACAGGGTGTATTGTCCGGCAATCGCCACTCAACCCAATCCTCATCGCCCAGGGCAAACCCCCTTCCCATCTCTATCGTATCGACACCGAACCGGTCCAGAACATCCTCATCGATGATAGCGAGCTGCTGAACCAGGTCATAGACCTTTGGCAGCCTTGGTGGTAATCCAAGGTACTGACGTAATTTGGTATAGGCAAGAGCGGCGATACCGGACGAACGATGACCGCCAAAATCAATGGGAACCTTATCCGGTTCACGGTGATTCAAAGCAGCAAGAATTCTTTGACGACTATTCATATAAACCTCAAATCCCTTCAATTGTTATAGCTCCTTTTTGTCAACTCTATATTTACGTTTTTCTGTGTAAAGAATCAACCCTATATATAATAAACAGCCGCAGTATTATCAATCCAAAAAAGTATTGCTACAGTCACTATAACGCCAACTGCGGCAGCCGGCAGGGAATAAATTATGTTCGGACTGGCGACTAGAGATATAATCGTCATTGTGTTCTATCTCGCGGTTCTGCTGATTATCGGCCTGCGCAATGTTGCATATTCGCAACCAGGAAGACCGCTTTCTCGGCAGCATTCCATGCCATCATCTGGTCCCTATTTCTGATGACCCATATTTTAAGCGCTCAGCACGACCGCCAAACAGATCAAAAGGAGCTGGAAAAACGCATTCTGAATCCGAACCGTTTCAAACAGCGGCTGCTGTTACCCGGATTTAATCTTGAATTTTTCAAATCGAATCGTCGGGACAGCGCCGGATTTCCGGCCCCGACCCCGGCAATAATGGCTATATCGGCACTGTTTCGGTTCATTCTATCGACGGGCAGCTCAACTCCCCGATCGCCGGGATGCAAGAAAATTACCCGGGTTCTCAGGTCAACGAATATATCCCAGTGAACGCAAGCTCTCTATGGCACTCTTGTCGAGTATCAGATTTTCTCCCTTTTCTATACCATAGGCAGCTTTGATAGAATCACAATGCTGATGGAAGGATTGTAACTTTTCTTTGGCGAGGTTTATAAGCTCCGGCCGACTGTCTGCCAGTGAATGCATTTCTTCCGGGTCACTTTCAAGATCGTACAATTCATATATCTCGCGGGCAAGGTAATGAATACACTTGTGCCGATTCATAATAACACTCTCCTGATCTTCATAGTATTTGAGTGCCTCGCTGAATATCGGCATGTCAGATTTATCAAGAGCCGCAGCCGATAAAAACGGACGCAAAGATTCATCATCCGCCCCAACAGGCCTCTGATCTATACCCGCATAATCGAGAATGGTCGGAAACAAACTCAAAAGGGATACCGGCGTTTGTACTTGCTCGTTTAGAGCCGGGCTGCTGTTGGGGAGTTTTATGATAAGCGGTATCCTGATCTGTTCATTATAAATAGTATGACCGTGTTCGAACCCACCGTGCTCCCAAAATTCTTCTCCGTGATCGCTGCTGAAAACGAGCAGAGATTGATCATATATCCCCAGTTCCTTGAGCTGTTTTACAAGGGAGCCGATGCAGTCGTCTACATAGCGAACCTCGGCGGCATATAATTCTGCAATCCAGGCGGACTGTTTTTGATCCGGATAAAAATAACCGCGCCGGACCCCGGCAAGATCATAAAACTGGAGACCCAATCCATGAGCGGGTTCCACGTTGGGCAGAAAGCGTTGCGGCGCTGTATAGGGCATATGCGGATCAAAATAATGAATCCATAAAAACAAAGGATTCAGACTATCTTTTCGCAACCATCTGATGATCAGGTCGGTCAGTTCTGCAGAGGTCACATCGATTTTTATGTCCTTGACAAAGAATCCAAGAATTTTCATCCCTATCGTTTCGCCAAAACGGGCTTTGGGATAAAAATAATATTCATCAAAACCCTGGGATATATTATAGAATGGGGTTAAAAATTGATTATTGCCGATCGCCGCCGTTTTATAGCCTTTTTTGCGTAAAAGCTCTGCAAGCGTTGAGAGGGTATCCGGCAATTTACTCGTAGCTGTTTTGGTCATATGCACCGAAGGGGGCAAACCGGTCATAATGGAGGCGACAGAAGGTAAAGTCCAGGGCGAAGCAGAATAGGCATTTTCGAATACAATTCCATCCCGTGCGATCTGATCCATATTGGGCGTATAATTATCTCGTTCTCCATAGGCGGCGATAAAATCAGGTCGAAGTGTATCCACGGTCAGGAGAATGATATACTTAACCGGTGGTTGCAAGGAGTTGTTTCCGTCAACACGCCGGAACTCTTGTGACTGTGAAAAACTGATGGCGGAAAAAAGAATAAAAAACAAAAAAAGCAATGACGGATAAAGCATGAAAAAGGTGTGGGTGAATGCAACGCGAATTTCAAACACAACGATGGCCACAAAAAGAATAAAAAGTAAAATATTCAACCACAATGAAGAGCTGACAAACGTAATCACCCAGACATAGAGAAAAAAATTCGCCAGGAAAACGGTCAGACTCATAACAGCAGAAATCCATACCTGTCGCCAAGCCGCCAGCAAGGAAATCGCGACAAAACAAAAAATTGCAGAGACCAAAGACAAAAACAGAATAGTTAGCGTATAAAAGCTAAAAATATCGGACAGAAGGCTGTGCGTCAATCCTGAAACCGTTATCAACGTGAAAAAGAGTACCATAAAAAACGAAAGGGAAACGGCGAAAGGGAAATGACGGTTATGTAACCAGCGGGAAAGAAAAATACGTCCTGCCAAAAACGCAATAACATAGAGAATAAAAGAAAACAGGGCCATAATCAGAATCGGCGGAAAAAGCGACCAAAAAAAAGAAAATGGGACGGGACGAAAAGAGATGATGTTAAAAGTCAAATCTATAAAACCAATAGAGGCTCCTGTCAGAGCGCCCAGAATGACGAGCGTTTTGATTCGAAACGAATCGAGATGATCTCTGTTTTTCACGATATATCCTTTTTGATTTTCCTTAACGCTTTGATTTGATGTTCACCCCTTTGAAAAAACAGATGGTGAATAAATTTGCCGCTCATGACGATTTCGCTTATTGCAGATATCCAATGGATTTGAGGATTTCCAGAGTCTCCTTGTCAAGGGTTCGAATACTGCTCTCGTCGCCCAGCCCGAGTTGTTGGCGCAATCCTTTGGCCACCTGTTGATGTCCCTGCAATATCTTTTTTGCCAGTTCTGTTTTCTTTTCTTGTCTCTCAGCAACTGATTGTTCTTCAAACGGATCTATTGCCAAATCATACGCCAGCTCTTTATCCGAGATCATGTATTGAATATACTTGAAATCATCAAAGAGGACGGCTCTCTGCTCCTCATAGAAAAGCATGCCGGTAGCAAAAATAATGTCGTCGTTAGCCCGGCTTTTACCCGTTTGCCATGTAGAGGCCAGAGAAGGTTTGAGTAAATCGGTTTGGGTTTCAAGTTCACAGAGCTCCACCAATGTAGGCATTATACTTTCCAGAGAAACTCGTTCCTGAACCGTTTTTTGCGCATAGGAATATCCCGGCAGCTTGATGATGAAGGGAACGTGCAAAAGCTCCTGATAAAGCGTGTGTCCATGTGCAAAGCCCTGATGCTCCCAAAACTCCTCTCCGTGATCGCTGAGCACGATCAAAAGACAGTCATCATAAATACCCAGGTCGCGAAGTGCCTGAACGATGCGGCCTATATTATCATCGACATAGTGAACTTCACCGATGTAGAGTTGCCGAATCCACTCGCGCTCAACAGCATCCGGCACCAAAGTGCCACTGCGGATAGAAATGCGCTCATCTTCATCCAGCGCATTGCCAATGTTTTGATCCAATTTGAGAGAAGGCAGGTATTTTTGTGGCGGACTATAGGGCAAATGTGGATCGTAGTAGTGCAACCACAGGAAAAAATCATTTTCCTTGTGCGTTTGCAACCAGTCAATGGTATGATCGGTGAGGTCTGTTGTCGTCGCTTTTTCCGCAAAACGTCTGCTGAACAGTTGTCGCAGAAGCTCTGCTGCATAGCTCTCTCCGCGGCTTGATTTTGGGTAGAAACAGCGTTGCCGGAATCCCTGCTGGGTACCGTAATTCTCGGTTAACACTTTATTAAGACCGATGGAAGCGGTCAAATATCCATTGTTCTTCATTACCTCTGCAATGGTTGTCAAGCTATCCGGCAATCGATGGTTAACCTTGGTTGTCATATGCACATCAGGAGAAAGACCGGTAAACAGCGATGCAAAGGAGGGCAAGGTCCAGGGTGAGGTTACCATTGCGTTTTCAAAACGAATACCATCTTCAGCAACAGAGTCGATATTGGGTGTACGGCTATTTTGGGCATTATAACAGGAAACGAAATCCGCCCTCAGGGTATCGATTGTCAGAAGAATAACATGTTTAATTTTGTGCTGTGTGGTTGTGCCGGAATCAGAATGTAGCGTAAACGCATTCGCGGATAAAATCCCGCCGGCGGAAATGGCAAGGATGAGCAAGGTTATCGCGATCATGGTGATGGAGATCGGTTTCAAGGTTGTAGCCGGTCTCAAGAGTCTGTAGATGAAAAAGGAGATACCAGCAGCGCCAAACAGCAACAGCAACTTGAGAATCTGTGCATGAATATGATATTTTATTAACCAAATCACCAGAAACGCCAACGCCGTGATTATGAAAAGCAAAAATAGCGGCAGAATCATTTTGATATCGTCTTGATTCCTGCCTAAAACCCCATAGTAGAGTATGGTAACCAGGAAAGCCAGGCCCGCGATAAGCGCATAAAGTATCACCATAGAAAAAGTCGTATTTACTGCAATATTCCGGCCCAGCATCAGGGCAAAAAATGCCGTCATCAGAAAAACCGACAACAAAGCTGCAGATTGTTGCGCGGAAATATCGAACACCCGCCGGGCGAAAAAGGCGACAATTGCCCATAACAAGGTACAGACTAAAATTATGAGAAGGAAAAAGACCCCCATAGCCGTGACCACCTCTGTGAGGGCGGAATAAAGAAGCGGCCGCTCCGTCAACAGACTGAACAAGGTATCCAAAATGCTTAGAAATGCGGCAGTAATCAATGCATAGAGAAGAATAGTCATTTTATGTTTCATCTGTAAAACCTTCCATTATTATCTTTTGATCCCCGTCATACTATTAGTATCACATAATGGTTTATTTGCGTACATTTTTATCCTGAGCAGAGTGTTCGGTCGCACTTTTCGGGGAAGGTACGACTCTTATCCGGTTTTTTATTTTAATAACAAGAGCTTACCCTGTCGAATTCCGGATGATCTTTTTTCAAAATGGGATAAACGGTTTTTAGCAACCGGGCGTATTCTTCGGCATCGGGTTGTGGATCCCAGAAGATGAGAATATTGGGTTCGTTCCAGATTTCATAGTTCCGCACTCCCATTTGCGTATAACGGTCAACCACCTGTCGGCAATAACGGGCAAAAGCAACTCTGTTGCTGTCGTCGACTATACCGGAACCGGCATGAGGAGCGTAGAGGGGATTATTGTAATCGAGCAGCATCAGAACCTCGATATCGCGATCGGCAGCAGCCTGCACGTAGAAATCGATTTCTTCCGGAAAACGATAATGACCGGAATCGCGTTCGACATCCGCCCAATAACACTCGTCCCGAATTAAACGAACACCGGTGGCTTGCAGGGAATCCAGCATTACAATAACATCAGCGGAATCCATATCCGCTCGATAGAATTGGCCGAAATGGGTTTGCACACCAAATCTATAATTTTCGAATGCGGCAAGGCTGGAGCAAAAAACCGGCTCATCCGGTTAATGCGTACCCAAAACCGCCAAGCTCGCCAAGAGCGCTGAG
>CAZSOP010000010.1:0-22230 GCA_964608385.1 uncultured Cytophagia bacterium | reverse complement strand
AAGCATGGTCATCCTTGCGTGTCGGAGACTATCAGGGCTCTATTGATCAGTCGTATCAATTGCTTCGCAATCATCTTGCATCCAACTATTCCTATGAAGCACTGGTTTTGTCGGCACATTGCAAGCAATTGCTTGGCCAACCTGAAAGTGCTTTAAAGAATTATCGCTATGTCATCCGGGCCAGAAAAATGATGAATGTTGCAAAGGATTATTACAGCGAGCGAAACCGTATTCTCAACCAAAAGAAACAACTTGGTCTTATCGAAGAAGAATCACTGGAAACGCGCCAGGAAATTTTATACTATAGAATAGAGGAGATGCAGGAGCGGTTGTCGCGGCTCTTGTTCCGCATCCATCAAAAAGGCGATAGCGGTAGTCGTCTGATTCAGGATTATCAGGATGAACGCGTGGATATTATACATCATCTCGATGACCTGGACAGGGTGATTCAGTGGGCTGAAGATATGGAGCGGCCGGAAGTTTTGGCAAAAGCTTTGGAGCAACGACAGAGGCTTTTACGGGTTTTGCAAACGTTTCAAGGCGACCGGGACGTTGTCAATTCGACTTATTTAATCGATTTTCCCCTGGCGGCAATGGAGGCGAATTTGATCTGGCAGCGGGATAATTTTGTTGATCTTTACAGAAATTTGGACCTGGAAAAACGGCGTCTCGAAAATTCCATCAATAATCTGAGCAACATAAACACTGCGGAACTATCCTTTTCGGATAAACTCGATTTGGAGATTCTGAATGGTGATTTGAATCATTTGCAAACCCGCCTGAGCAAATTTCGGGAATGGCTTACGGAAAAAGTGCCGGGTGAACCACGATCCCGGCTTGACTATTGGAGTGACTATGCCGGATATGAATTAAGCAAAATCGTATATAATTTGCGTCAGGATAAAGTAAATCAGATCGGTGATTACGCTTCGCGATTGCAGATGATCCGGGATGTTCTGCAGGCTCGTAAAGATGAACTTGAGAGCCGTTTACAGGAATTTAACGAAGAGATACAGGTCCTGCAAAAACGATGGTTGTCTCGAAAAATACAATTAGAACAGCTGGAAAAGCAGACCTATTTTAAGAAATATTACTTTGATACATCTGAGCGTGAATCCGAGAACTGGGAATATAGGCTTCAGCAGCTTATAGAGGATTAATCGGTTTACTGCAACGATGAAAACCATAGGAATTCAGGGATGATTAAGCAATTTCTGACCTGGCTTGTCATTTTAGGTACATTTGTCTCCCCCGCGATGATTTGGGCTCAGGAAAGCGATGATAATGCTGCGTCGTTATCCGAGGCTGTCGATGATACAGTGACTGAGCAGTTTTCTATAGATGAATTGTTAAAATTTCGAAGTTTTTATCAGCGACAGATCAGCAAGCTGGAACACGAAAAAACGGTTCTGCGCCAGGAAGGGATACGCGATGCAGAGATGTTTCTGGAAAGGAATCCCAACAGCCGGGTCGGAGACAGAGTGCTCATTCGTCTTGCCGAGCTCTATATAGAAGAGGTGGACGAAAGTTTCGAAGAACAGATGAGAGAATATGATCGTCTCATATCACTCTACCAGCAAAATGAGATTGATTCCCTTCCTTCGGAACCGAAAAAAGATTATTCAGGGGTGGTCGACCTGTATAATCAGCTGATAAACGACTATCCGCACAGTGAGCTGGTTGACGATGCTTTGTTTAATGTCGGTCTGCTCTATGAAACAAGCGGTCACGCTGATAGTGCTTTTGTTTACTATAACCGGGTGCTGGAACTATTTCCCCATTCTGAACTGGAACCTGATGTTTTGATGAGATTAGGGGAATATTATTTCAATCCGCCGATCAATGATATTCATACGGCCATTTCCTATTTTGAGAAGGTGCTTGAATTTAAAACCAGCCCGCGCTACAATGAGGCGCTTTACCGGCTCGGTTGGAGTTATTATCGCCTGAATCAATATGAGAAAGCGATTTCCTATTTTACCCTTTTGGCCGATGATGTACAATATGCAAAGAAATATGATCCGGAAAACCGTTACAGCAATCCTGCCGTTTTGGATGAGTCTATTGAATACATTGGAATTTGTTTTGTTGAAAAGGGCGGGCCGGAGAGAGCCGCTTCGTATCTGCAAAAAATCGGGGGGCGGGATTATGGCGTCCACATTTTAAAGCGGATGGGTGACGCCTATATGAAAGAAAAAGAGGATTATGAAAAAGCCATTCAAAGCTACGAGTTTTTGTTGAATCGTTATCCCACCGCTCCTATTGCGCCCCGGATTCAGAATAATATTGTGATTTGTTATCGCCGTTCGAACGATGAAACTTATGCCTATGTGGCGAGGGATCAATTGTTTGATAACTATCGACCCGGTACCGACTGGTGGCAGCAAAATCCGGATGAAGCGTTACGGGAAGAAGCGCTGGGATATGCTGAAACGGCTCTTCGTGATAATATCACCTTTTTGTATAATACAGCAGAGGAAACCGAACGCAAAGATATTTACTCAAAATCTGTGGCGGAGAGCCGCAGATATTTGCAGGCTTTTCCAAATGATTCAAGCGCTCAGCACATTCATTGGAATATGGCCCTTATTCTGGATACACAGCTGGGCCGGGTGGATTCCGCTTATGCGGAATATATTGAGATTAGCAACAGATACTGGGACAGCTCTTACCAGCGGTATGCGGCCAAGAATGCTGTCGCGCTTGCACGGGATGCGGCAATGGCCGAGGTGGTAAAAGCCGAAGAACAAGCGTCTGAAGAGCAGACGGTTTCGATTGAAGAGCTTCGCCGGCAAGCTGAGGCAGAGGGGATAGAGGGCTTTAATTTTCGTGCCAGAATGAAATTAGAAGAAAGTAACCTAAGCGGGCCGGAACAAAAACTCGCGGACGCTTATGATAATTTTATCAAACTTTTCCCGCATGAAGAGGAAACGCCCTTATTCCTCGCCAATGCCGGTGCGCTTTACTATAGTCATAATCAATTTCGTCAGGCACTCAAATATTTTAAAACGCTTATGCGGCATTTCCCCGGAGATGAGCAGGTAGCACAGGCTCAATTTGCCATTATGGAGAGTTACTTTGGCAAAGCGGATTTTCAGAGTTCGGAGATTATTGCCCGAAAGATTGTAAACAGCGACGCATCTGAAGGGATACGGCAACGGGGCAGGCGCCGGCTGGCTGAGTCCATTTACCTGAACGCTGAAATGCTTGCGGAAAGCAACCAGCATTACGAAGCGGGAAAGGAATACCAGAGAGTCGTGAAGGAAGTTCCGACCAGTGAATTTGCAGATTTGGCGCTTTTTAATGCTGCTGTTGAGTATGACAAAGCCAATGATTATATGCGTGCAATCGAATCCTACAATTATTTACTCGCCACGCATCCGAACTCTGTCTATATTTACGACGCTCAGAACAATCTCGCCTTCGACTATGTCGAACTCGGTGATTATCATAATGCTGCGCTGACCTATCAGCGTCTTGCCACCATCCATCCGGACGAAAAACAAGCGCGGGATGCGCTATATAATGCCAGCTTGTACTATGCCAAAGCATTCGAATATGAACGGGCGATCAACGCCAACCGGCTTTTTTTACAGCGTTTTCCCAAAGACGAACAGGCAGATGAACTGGCTTTTGAGATTCCGCGTTTTTATGAGCAAATGAATAAAAGCGACGAGGCGTTTGAAGGGTATGAAGAGTATGTGGAGTTATTTCCCGACAGCCCGAAATCTGTTGAGGCTTTTTACCGAAGGGGTATGCATCTGAGAGGGCAGCAGCAGATGCGCAGTGCTCTGGTGGAATTTCAAAAAGCGCTGTTACAGAACCGGGACCTGGAAGAACGGAATGAAGAGGGCAATATCTATTTTGCTGCAGAATCGGAATTTGCTATGGCCCAGATAAAGTTTGCTCAATTTAAGCAAATTCACTTTCAGCTTCCGGAAGCCGCACTGGAACGGAGCAAAACAGAAAAGAAAGAATACCTGCTTGAAATCGTCCGACACCTGGGAAACGTCGCATCTTATGGTACTTTACGCGTTTACGAGGCCACGTTTTTAATTGGTCAGGTGTATGAAGAATTTGCTCAAACATGGGCCAAACAGGAAATTCCTGAGCGGGATCCGACCTGGCAGGCCGTGGCCCGGAAGGAAGTAAACGATGCGGCAAGGATTCTCTATGAGCGGGCTTCCCGCGCCTACCGAAATTCGATACTTTCTTTGACGTCGTTGGCCCAAAGCTATCGGACCTTTATTCTCGAAGAAGCTCCGGCGGAAATTATCGTAGAGGCAGATTCGAACACGATTGTACAACAGGATAGTGTTTTGCGCATTGCCGGCATTTATATCAAAAAGTCTAAAACCGGTCTTTCAAAAACCAATTATCAAATCGGGTTTCTCGCCTTACAATCTGCAGAAGCGGTCATGCGGGCACCGATTCCTTCCGGTCTGGACGACTATTCCGAACTGGTTTACCGGCGAAAATTGATCGAAACTGCCGTTACGCCTCTTATTCTGGATACGTTTAAGAGTTTCAAAAAGGCACTTGCGGAAGCGGACTCGTTTTCCATCCAGTCACAATGGGTTGAAATGACGAAACTGGAAATTATTCAGAGTCGTAATATCATTCCCAACCGCTATTCTGATCTGGCGCTTTATGGATTGTATCATGTGTCAGATAATTTTCAATCCTATCGAAAACTGGTTTTCGGCGGCGAGTCGTTTGAGCAGGTTCTAACTGACTTGCAAATGCTCTCGGAGCAAATCAGCAATATTCTCGGGTTCAGCCGGGAAACCTTTGCCACTGCGGTTCAGAAATATGATGAGATTATTAAAACCGCTGCAGATTTACGGATCGAGATGAAATATATGCAGAGCAGTAAAGATTCTCTCTTTCATACCGTTTATGTTTATGCCATGCGGTGTGAAACGCTAAGCCGCACCGCAAAATCTCTCGGGGACCAGGCGCGCAACCGGTTTTTGGATAGTGGCAGGCCCATCTATGAGGAAGGTTTGTTTACGTTTGAGAGCAATTACTTTGCGTTGAGACGAATTGAACAGGCGGCACTGGAAATTGGTTATGAAAAAACACAGGAATATAATGCTGATAATATCTATACCAAAAATATAACCCTGCAGCTTGTTCGTTTTGATCCGGAACAGTATGCGGGTTTGCTGGGGATGACGGTCGAAACGCATCATTTTAACACCGATACCACCTGGGTGACGCGAGGTGCACATGAGGAGGGGTGGATGCGTCCCGATTTTGCCGATACCAGCTGGTTTGCAGCCGCTGTTGTTGATCCCGGAGGTTGCATCTGGAAATCACCTGTGCATGATACGACAACCGTTTCCGCTCTTGATTCTGTCTCCCGGCAAGCACCGCGGGAAGTCTATTTTCGCAAGTCGTTTTCAGTTAAAGGCCTTGCTGTATCCTGTTCGATCGAAATAGAATCGGATCAGATGATAAGCATTTACTTTAATGGCGATTTGATCAAACGGCTCATCGGCAACAAGGAAGAAGAAACGGTTTTTAATCTTTCGGATTTACTGGTCGACGGTAAAAATGTAATTGCCATCCACGCGCGCAATAATCGAAAGCGCCTGGAAGGGTTATGTGCCGGTCTTGAAGTAAAAAGTCTTCCGCAGTGGGATGATGTACAAAAAAAATTGAATCACAGAATCGAGTCAGAGATTTAGAGGGTTGAAATAATGCTAAAAATGTTAATTATATCGGCTTTATTTTTCATAGCGGCGGTAACGTGTCCGGCACAGACGGCTCAAGTGGATACGACTGAGGAGGAAGAAACACCGAATGTCTGGCAGGCAGAGGAACAGGTCCTTAATCCGATACATATTGAAGCGGTTATAGAACAACCCCGGGTGACCCTGATTCCGAAACGGGCGGATACACCTGTTGAAGATCTTCCGCCGCATTACCGTTCTTTTGATCTAGAGTTAAAAGCCAAACCGGAGCTGATAGATGAGTATGGTAAAGAGCTGGAAAACGCAGCCCGAATTGAAAAGCTGAAAAAAGTGCTTGATAAAAAGGAGAATTAAGAATATATTTTTGTTTTCTTGGATCCTAATGTTGAGATAAGGAGGAATCGATGTCCGAAATTTTAAGAAATTTTAGTCCGGATGTGGCCGGCTGGCAGTTCATGTATATTTTGCTTATTCCAGCTGTTTTCACAGTTGCGATTGCCGTAGAGCGCGCTATCTATATTTATATCAAAAGCGATATCAATGCTGACGAGTTTATGAAACAGGTTCGTCAGCTGGTCAAGGCAGGTAAAATCAAGGATGCCTATGAACTCTGCAAGCGGGCTGGTGAGCGCGCCCTCCCCAAGGTGGTCAGCTTTGGTTTGCAAGCTGTTGTCAATAAGGAAGAGGTTGACTTTCGAACCGTTCAGAATTCCGTTGATGAAGGCATGCTGGAGGTCATTCCCCGTCTGGAAAGACGTACGGATTATTTGGCAATGTTGGCTAATATAGCCACCTTGTTGGGTTTAATGGGAACCATTTTCGGATTGATTTTATCTTTTCGCGCAGTATCTGCTCCAGGGATTGATCCAACGGAAAAAGCAAGGCTTTTGGCTGCCGGTATCTCGACAGCAATGAACACGACTTTAACCGGCCTGGTCATTGCCGTTCCCGCAAATGTCTTTTATACTTTGTTGCACAGCAAAACCAAAAAAATCATCGATGAAATCGATGAACATACTGTTAAACTCATTAATTTGTTGACAGGAAATAAATAAGTATGGCATATAAACCATCTAAAAGAGGAAGCAGAGCATTCAAGTCTCTGGAAATCAATATTTTTCCCATGATGAATTTAATGGTCGTTTTGGTTCCGTTGTTGTTGTCAACAGCAACCGCAATCAAGATTGGTGTCATCGAGCTCAACCTGCCACCAGCGACGGCGGGTACAATTTCGCAAAGCGCCATTCCCACAGAAGCGCGCGAAGATCTGGATTTAACCATCAGCCTGACCAGCGAAGGCATTTATTTGTCCAGCTCAAAAGCGGTTTTAAGCAATACCGAAGAGGGTATTGGCGCCACGATTCCGCCGAACGAAGACGGAAACTGGGATTTTGAGGCGCTGTCTCAGCTGTTGCTGGAAATCAAGCGGCGGATTGCCGGAACCGCCTTTGATACTAAACGCATCATTATCCAGGCCGAACCACAGATAGAATATCAACCGCTTGTAAGTGCCATGGATGCATCCCGCTCGATTTCAATTGATGATCAAACAGAGATTGAATTGTTTCCTGAAGTCACCATTAGTTCAGGAATAGTCAGAAGATAAATTTTAAGGTATAATTTATGGCGTTTATTCCATCGAGAATTAAAAAGCATAAAACCAGCACCAAAATGGTGCGGTTAAATTTAACCTCAATGATGGATATTTTTACAATTATTTTGGTTTTTTTGTTGAAAACGTATTCCACAGAAGGACAATTGATACATCCTTCCGATAATTTGACCCTGCCCTCTTCCACGGTAGAAACCGCCCCCGAGATTGCACTGGATGTGATTGTTTCACGGGAATGGATCATGGTGAACAATCAACCCATTGCCAGAGTAAGTGATGTCGTTGGCCAACCCGGTTTAATTATCGAGTCGCTTAGCCAGGTATTACATCAGTTTGCAACCGAAGCAAAACGCATGGAAGAAATGTATGGTGTACCGTTTTCGGGTAAAGTAACCATACAGGGAGACAAAAAGTTGCCCTTTCGTACTCTGTTAAAGGTCATGGCGACATGTGGCCGGTCAGAGTATCCAAATATGAGGTTGGTTGTCTATCAAAAACAAAGTTGATTCGTAGACCGTGTTAAAAGAATA
Source organism: uncultured Cytophagia bacterium (assembly GCA_964608385.1). Taxonomy (GTDB): domain Bacteria; phylum Zhuqueibacterota; class Zhuqueibacteria; order Residuimicrobiales; family Oceaniaggregativiventaceae; genus Oceaniaggregativivens_A. Next base: position 14,389 of record CAZSOP010000010.1, on the reverse strand, counting down.
TCGTAAAAAACCTTTTTCTGAACTGGATCTCCTCTATATTACCACACTTGTACTTTCGTTTATACTGCATTATGGTATAGTAGGTTATTTTGTTCTAAATCCCCCCGAGTCCAAATTGCCTATCAAAGGAACGGTAGAGCGAATTCAGGCCGGGTATGCTGATCAGCTTCTCGGTGGCGAGATGACGGTTTTGGCAAACCAATTGAAAATTGATCGGCAACTCTATGAATACGACGCGCCTGCAGAAGAGGAGACCACCGCGAATTTGCTGCAAGAGCCGGCGACACAATACACTCAAGACGAAGAGCTGGATTCAGACGAACCGACAACTCGGGAAGGCGGGGATGTTGAGGATATGGCCGTAGAGCAGCAGCGTAACCTCTCCGATCGTTCCGATGCATCGGTCAGTACCTCCGGGCGCACAGGTAGTAGCAGCAGACGGGATGCACAGATGGCTGATAAAGGGATACTCGGCGTCTTGAGCCGTTCAGGTAGCCAGGGGGGAGAAAAAGCCATTGATGACATTTTAAACAGCGATGAAGAATTGGATGACATTTATAAGGAAATCGGTAAAGGTTCGGCTGCAGGTCAGGGTAAAGCCGCTGGTAGCGGTGGCCGGGGAGAAGGGAGCGGCACAAGAGACTCTGGTCGTCGAAAAGAGGTTCAGGGTCAAAGGCGAACGGTTACGGGAAGTATCAATACCCGTATTTCCGATATACAGGATACCGGCAGCGGAGGAGGCTCGGGCGCCGGGGATTCCGATGCGACAAAGAACACAGAAATGATTAAAACCGAGCTGACACCGATTCAATCTGAAGAGGATAGCGGCGCCAACGAAAGACAAACTCTGGTCGGTGCGCGAGACCTGAATAGCGTTTCTGATGTGGTTTTTTCTCACAACTCGGCTATACAATATTGTTTTGAGCGAGAACTTGAAAGCAATCCCGATCTGAGGGGTAAAATTGTCATTCGATTTACCATTACACCCGCCGGCAATGTTAAGGATCCCGAGATTTTATCTTCCACACTAAATTCAAAACATGTTGAGCGCTGCATATTATCAAGAGTCAGCTTGTGGAATGATTTTGGTACGATTGATCCTGAACTTGGTAATGCATTTTTTCGACAGGTTTATACATTCGGATACTAGCCTTTTTTTCTGGTTGTAATATACCAATTCATCTAATGGATCAAGGGTTGCAGGTTTACAAGAACGAGTCGTCTTTTATCCCTCTCCGGCATCCAGCGCGGAAGCGCAAACCCGGGTGTGAGGCAACAAGGTCATTGTGTGCTGGATTAAGATATCAATTTTTATTATATTGGGTTTGTGAGAAAAATTCTGCCAAGCGGATACTAATGTAAAGGTATATTTATGAAGTGGAAAAGAACACATACTTGCGGAGAATTGAAAAGCAAAAATGTCAATGAGACCGTTGTATTAATGGGATGGGTGGACAGAAGACGAGACCACGGCGGTTTGATATTTATCGATCTCAGGGATCGATATGGGGTGACACAGATACGCGTAGATCCGAGTTCCAGCTCATATGAAGAAAGTAAAAAGTTGCGCGCAGAATATGTTGTCGCCTATAAGGGAATCGTCGAAAGGCGCCCGGATGATATGATTAATACCGGCTTACCGACCGGTGAAATCGAGCTTTCAGCAAAAGAAATAGAGGTATTGAATGTATCCAAGACCCCTCCTTTTCAAATTACCGGTACGCAAAATCCGTCGGAAGATTTACGCTTAAAATATCGATATCTGGATTTACGAAATCCGTCTATACAAAAAAAGATGTTGATGCGCAATCAGATTTATAAAGTGGTACGCGATTATTTTTGCGAGCAGGGGTTTGCTGAAATTGAAACACCTTACCTGATGAAAAGCACTCCCGAGGGTGCCAGGGATTACCTGGTGCCGAGCAGGGTCTGGCAGGGTCGTTTTTATGCTTTACCGCAATCACCGCAAACCTACAAGCAGTTGCTCATGATTTCCGGATTCGACCGATATTTTCAGATCGTACGTTGCTTCAGGGATGAAGATTTGCGAGCTGATCGTCAGCCTGAATTCACCCAGATCGATGTCGAAATGTCTTTTATCGATGAAGAAGATCTTTTCGCCGTTGTAGAAGGGGTGATGAAAATTTTGTTCAAACAAATTCTGGATATTAATATAAAAACCCCGTTCGAGCGCATATCCTATAATGAAGCCATGAAAAAATACGGTACGGACCGGCCCGATTTGAGATACGGCCTGATCATTCACGATATTTCAAAGGTTGTGGAAAATTCTGATTTTAAGGTTTTCAAAAATACCGTACAATCCGGAGGTGTTGTCGCCGGATTATGTCTCAGCGGCGGCGCCAAATACAGCCGTAAACAGATCGATGATTTGATCGCCTATGCAAAGGATCGCGGTGCCGGGGGGGTGGTTCCGATCAAAATTAAAGAGAAAGACTGGGAAGGTAATCTCGGCAAGTTTTTCAGCCAGGAGACACGTCAGCAAATCATGGCTGAATTTCAGGCTGCGGATGGAGATCTTTTGCTATTTGTAGCTGATAAAAAGCAGCAGACGTTTTCGGTTCTTGGAGAGCTGCGCACGTATCTGGGGCGGCATGAAAATTTGATTGACTCCAATGACTACCGAATTGCCTGGATTGTCGACTTTCCTCTTTTTGAATATAGTTCTGATGAGGAGCGGTATGTTGCCCGGCATCACCCCTTTACCTCGCCAAAGCCTGACCATGTTAAGTGGCTTTTCAGCCATCCGGAGCAAGTCAATGCACGCGCTTATGATTTGGTATTAAATGGTATTGAAATCGCGGGCGGTAGTATCAGAATTTCAACCTCTGAATTACAATCTCAGGTATTCAAAGCACTGGGAATCGATAAACGGGAGGCAGAGGACAAGTTCGGATTTTTGCTCGAGGCACTGTCCTATGGCGCACCGCCACACGGCGGTATTGCTTTTGGGTTTGATCGGTTGGTCATGTTGTTTACCCGGTCGGCGTCGATCCGGGACGTTATTGCTTTTCCCAAGACGGCAAGAGCGGTCTCTTTGATGGATTCTGCTCCTACGCCTGTGCGCCCGAAGCAGCTTGAAGAGTTGGGCATTATTATAAAAACTAAAATCGAACCCCTGGATGATCAGGTGGAAATGGAGTCCAGTTAATTCTTTAAAAAACGAACAGATAATTTAGTATTTTCCACTTGACTATTTACCATTTTTTTATTAAAATCGGGTAAACCTAATAGTGTCGATGTTTTATTAACGACAAAAAAAAACGTAATACATCACATGGAAAGGAGGTGGATGCTCGATGACGAAATTCTTACGTGCTATTTCGGTTATTGCCGTCATTGCTCTGTTCGTTCTGTCATTAAACATGACCGGATGTAGTAGACATCCCAACGAAGAACAGTTACAGGTGTTGGAGGACACCAAGGCTGCCGCGCTTGAAGCGGAACAAAAATTAAGGGACTGTCAGGAAAATCAACCAGAACTCGAGAGCAAACTGACAGCAACGCAACAAGAACTAGAAGAAATTAAGGAAGAGAAAGAACTCGTTGTTCAACGTCTTGAGGCCATGGAAAATTGAGGTTTAAAGATAAAATTATCCAGAAATGTGTGGAGGGAAAGTAATGAAATATTCAAAACTTTTTTTGACGATTGCTCTCGCCCTCTTTGCCACATTGGGTACCTCAATGGCCCAGGAGAAGATGAGTATGGAAGAGTATCAAGCTCAGCTTCAAGAGTGGCAAGAACGAGAGGCACAAGCGACTCAAGCTTTGGAAGAGTGTCAGGCCAAGGTATCTGAACTTGAAGGTCAGATCGAGTCTACAACTGCTGACATTCAGACTGTGTGGAGTGAAGTCTATGCAGAAATGGGTGTTGAAGAAGCCGATATCGACGCTTACCGCGACGAATTGAAGGCATTGGATGCTCAGGTTTCCGGATTGTTGGCTTTATCCCCGGAAGAACTGTTTCAACGCCGTGATGAAGTGGAACAAGCCGAAGCCAAACTTGCAGAAATGAAGAAAAATCCTATTTCTGCGCTATCTGAAATGCAGGATCTGATTGCGACCATAGAAGGAAAGCTCACCCAAATTCAGAATAAAATGCCCAAGGCAGTTTACGATGAATACTCTGTGGTTATGGGTGATTATCTGTGGAAAATATCCGGCAAGCCAGATATTTATGATAATCCGATGCAGTGGATGAGAATTTATTCTTATAACACTGATCAGATTAAGGATCCCGATCTTATTTATCCGGAACAAATCTTAAAAGTTCATCGTCAAAGTGGCGAAGATGAATATCTCGTCGAAAAAGGCGATTATCTGGTTAAAATAGCGGGTAAGGCTGATGTCATGGGTGATCCTGCGAACTGGACCAAAATCTACGAGAAGAATAAAGACCTGGTTGGGGACGATCCCAACATGATCTTTCCTCATACGATTTTGGTTATTCCACAAGAATAGTATGTTTTTGCAGTGGATACCTATCTGCTGTACAACATGTTTTACAGATTCAAAACTCTCGGTCTGGTTTTTCAACAGGGCCGAGAGTTTTTTTTACTACAAGGTTTATAACGAGGTGAATTAATTTTTGGCTGCAGAAAAGCATATTAAATTAAAGGGCATAAATCCGATAGATTTTTTTGGATTTCAGGATAATAATCTTTTCATTTTGGAAGAAGCGCTTTCGATTGAGATTTCCGGTCGCGGAAACGAGCTGATTATTCGGGGCGAATCCGATAAACTCGAAAAGGCTGAACGCGTCGTTAACGAATTGCTGTTTATGATTAACAAAAACGGCCCCTTGTCCGCAGCTGATATAGAGACCGTCACCCGCTTTCCCGGGGTTGATGAAAAATCTCCTAAAACCGATCATCTCAGGGATGTGATATTATATACAAAATCCTCCTATATTAAACCCAAAAACAAATCGCAGGAGAATTATTTCAAGGCAACCCGGGATAATGATATTGTCGTCTCTATTGGACCGGCGGGAACCGGAAAAACTTATCTTGCTGTTGCCGTTGCGGTTGCCCGGCTTAAGGAGCGGGAGGTAAACCGGATCATATTATGTCGTCCGGCGGTGGAAGCCGGCGAAAGCCTGGGATTTCTGCCTGGCGATTTGCAGGAAAAAGTAGACCCCTATTTGCGTCCGCTCTATGATGCTCTCTACGAAATGGTTCCTCCGGACAAACTACAGCGACAACTGGAACGCCGGGTCATTGAAATCGTTCCTTTGGCATATATGCGCGGCAGAACGCTAAATAGCAGTTTTGTCATTTTGGACGAGGCCCAGAATACGACAGCTGCACAGATGAAAATGTTTCTGACCAGGCTGGGAGCCAATTCAAAAGCTATCATCACAGGGGATATAACCCAAATCGATCTGCCCTCTGGTGTCGAGTCGGGACTTGTACAAATTCAGTCAATTTTAACTGGAATCGATGGCATCGAGTTTGTATATTTCTCTAAAAAGGATGTTGTAAGACACCGATTGGTGATGGAAATTATTTCAGCTTATGAAAAACTTGATAAAGAACAAAAATGAGTACAAATTATACTAAAATGGTTAACCGCAGTATAAAAACAAAATCGTTTTCTTTCAAATCGTTTTTTTCCCGCTATGGTGTGGATATGGCCGGCATCCTGTTTCTATGCCTGATTCTTACTGCAATTTATCCATCTGGAAAATCTTATCAGTTTGCTGACTTGAAAGAAGGCCGGGTTTATATTGGCCCGGAGATTATCGCACCCTTTACTTTTCCCATCAACAAGAGTGCAGAAGAGTATGCCGCTGACATGAAAAAAGCCCGGGAAAGTGTTCCTCCGGTTTTTCATTATAATACGCAAATTGCTGAAAACAACCAGGACGAGCTTGTCGGTTTTATTGCTCGATTAAACCGTCAACTTTCAATGTCCGATGATGTCAGAACCGAACTTGAGACACTATTCCGTGAAAATGGTATTGTGTTGTCCCAGGAAGATTTGGCGCTTTTATTATACGGCAATGTCAGTGCTGCCGGCAATAATGCTGATTCTGAAAAAAGTATACAGGATCGGATTCGAAGATTTGAGAAAATTGCTCAGGTGATCACATCGGTAATCAGTAAGATTTATTCCGTTGGTATTTTGAACGTCGACAAGGACCGGCTGACGCCGACAACTAAAAAGTTATCCATCAGCACTCCGGATGAGGGGGCCATCGAGGAGCTCGAGAATGTCGAGTTCTATCAGGATATGGCAGAGGCAAGAAATACCGTTCTGGAAAAATTGCGCACGCACGAAGAGCTTGATGAACAAGAGATAAAAATCGGTTATCAAATTGCCGTACATTTTATCGAACCAAACGTTATATATGACAAAGAAGAACATGAAAAGCGTATTGATGAAGCAACGGCAAACGTTCCACTGGCCAAAGACCAGGTTCTCGCCGGAGAGCGCATTATCGACAGCCATCAGCGCGTCACCCAGCAACATATTGAAAAACTCAATTCTCTGGCGGTTGAAAAAGCAGAGCGGGGCGAAGTCGGCGGGTTTTGGTTGAAAGGTGTTCCTCATGTCAGCAAGTTTTTTCTCACCCTGGCTATTTTATGCATCCTATTGATCTATTTATGGCGCGATCACCGCGACGTTATCAACAGTCGTAAAAAACTATTATTGATCGAAATTATGATCTTGATCATCGGTTTGCTGACGTTTATGGTGAACCGCCTGGATATTTCCGCCTATTTAATTCCTGTTTCAATCGGCGCTATTATTGTTACTATATTCTTTCAGGCTGATGTCGGCCTGATATTTGCTATCACCTCCAGCTTGTTGGTCGGGGCCATGCGTGGTAACGAGTTTGGCATTGTTTTTATTTCTATTTTCACCAGCGTGTTTATCATACTGACGGTTAGCAAGGTACGGACCCGAAACTGGATCGTCAAATCCATGATTGTGGCGATGGGGGTTTATTTGATTGCCATCACCATCCACGATTTACTGGTATATATACCCTTTTCCGAAATGGCTGTTAATTGGTTGTTTGGATTAAGCAATGGTTTTTTATCGGTTATTTTTGCCTATGGTCTGGTGTTTTTGTTTGAATTTGCCTTTGATTTGACCACGGATATGACTCTGTTGGAGCTGTCGGATTTGAATCAGCCGCTTTTGCGCCAGCTCGCCATGCGCGCCCCCGGAACCTATCATCATAGCATCATGGTGGGTAACCTGACCGAGGCAGCAGCAGAATCCATAGGTGCGAATGCGTTGCTCGCGAGGGTCGGCGCTTATTATCACGATATCGGCAAGATGGAAAAACCGGAGTATTTTGTTGAAAATCAGGTGCGGGGAAGAAATCCACAGGAAAAGCTAACACCGTCGATGAGTTCTCTGGTTCTTATTAACCATGTGCGCAAAGGGGCCGAAAAGGCCCGCGCTCATGGTTTGCCGAAAGAGATTGAAAATTTTATCTATGAACATCATGGCAAAAGCGTGATGGGGTATTTTTATCAAAAAGCCCAGGACCAAAGCGGAGGTGAGCTCGTATCATCAAATGAGTATCAGTATCCCGGTCCCAGACCTCAGAGCAGAGAAACCGCGATCGTTATGCTTGCAGATGCAATCGAAGCGTCGTCGCGTACCCTCAAGGAACCGACCCCAAGCCGGATTAAGAATGTTGTGGAAAAAATCGTCGATGAACGGTTTCAGGGCGGTGAGCTGGATGACTCTCCCCTCACGTTGAAAGATCTTTATAAAATTTCTGAATCTTTCCAGAAAATTCTCAATGGCGTTTTTCATGCACGCATAGATTATAGCGGTACCAAGGAGAGCGGGAAAGTTAGCCAGGAAGAGGAGGATAAAGATCAATCGGATAGCGATTGAAAATCCATTGTGCTTTGATTTACCCGATAAAAAGCTCTTTATCAAAGGGGTTGAAACGGTAATCGAGCAGGAAAACTATAAAAATCGTTATTCAATTTCTGTTATAGTTGTGGATAACGCATTCATTATTAACCTGAACAAGCGTTACTTTGCTAAAACATCCGTGACCGATGTGATTTCGTTTAATTATGAAGAAGAATTTCTCGAAGGAGAAATATATATCTCTTATGAACAAGCATCACGTCAGGCGAATGAATATGGTTGTGAACTCCTGGCGGAGCTATTGCGACTGACCATCCACGGGACCTTACATCTGCTCAACTACGAGGATTACAGTCCGGCGGATCGGCAAAGAATGTCTCAACTTGAAGACAAATACTTGCATTTTTACAATAAAAGTATATCTTAAAACAATATTTTTTAGTTGGTTTTTTTCTTTAAAGCGAATAAAAACAAACAATATGTTGATCTACAGCGACACGGCAGTATCTTTTTCATACTAATGCAGGCGTCGTGTCGCCAACGAATTATTAAGACATATGTGAAAATCGCTGTTGAACATTTTGGAGGTTAAACTTAATTTGGAAACTGATCCCGGCTATTTTTTTGCCCTTTTTTTTGTTTTGTTGATTCTTTCCGGATTTTTTTCAGGATCAGAAACCGCTTATTTTTCTTTAAACAGCGTCGTACTGGATCGGTTGGCTAAAAGCAGGGATAGACGCTCGCAGCGTATTGTGGCCTTGCTCTCTACGCCTAAACGCCTGTTGATTACGATATTGATCGGCAACACCCTTGTCAACGTAACAGCTGCTGCCATTGCAACCATTCTCACTTCCAATTGGTTTGTCTCGGTGGGCTTTAATCAAAATCTGGGGATTATTCTTAACGTCGTCGTCGTTACCTTTCTCATATTGGTTATTTCTGAAATTACGCCCAAGATATATGCGGTTAAAAACGCTGAAAAATTTGCCCGGGCTGTCTCATTCCCCCTTTTATCGATATTTCGTTTTTTCTACCCCTTGTCCTTTATAATTGATAAAACCATTTCCGTACTGGTTAAAGTGTTTCCGGTGGAGGAGGCCGAGGAAGAGAAATTTTTATACCCCAATGAATTTCAGGCTTTATTGGATCTCGGCGAGTCGGAAGGTGAGCTCGAATCGGAAGAAAAAAAGCTCATTCATTCGATTTTCGAATTTGGTGATACGATTGTTCGTGAAATTATGGTACCCCGAACGGATATGGTATGTATATCACATGATATCAGCATTGAAGAGGTCGTTAAGATTATCGCTGTTAAGGGCCATACCAGAATTCCCGTATATGAGGAAACCGTGGATCAGGTTGGGGGAATCATTCATGCCAAGGATTTATTACCTCAAATAATCGACGGAAATACAACGAAAACCATCCTTGATTTCGCCAGGCCCGCTCTGTTTGTACCGGAAGCTAAAAAAATCGATGATCTTCTCAAAGTGTTTCAAAAGGAACGGCAACATATGGCCATCGTTGTCGACGAATATGGTGGTACAGCCGGACTGGTGACCCTCGAAGATGTGCTGGAAGAGATCGTTGGTGAAATCCGCGATGAATACGACCAGGAACAGGTTTTATATAAAATTCTTGACGATAAGAGTTATCTCATGAATGCTAAAATAGATGTTGATTCTCTGAATAAATTAATTCATATTAATATTCCTGAAACCGACGAGTACGACACACTCGGAGGGTTTATTCTGGATATGACCGGCAATGTACCCGAGCAAAATGAAGTTCTGCGATACAGTGATTATGAACTGACCATGGTAAAAGTTGAGCAAAATCGGATTATTCATGTAAAGATTGCTTACAAACCGGTCGAGGAAGAACCCGATCAGGGAAAAAACCAATAACGGCTATTTATGAATGGGGATTTAATCAAGGAGGTATCCATGCTTGCACTAAGATTTGATTTTCGGGATCTTTTCAGGGCACCGCGACTCGCTTTTGCGCTGCAACGTTTGTGGATTCAGGTTGTAGGATTATTCGTTGGATATGCGGCTTATTTACTGCTCACCTATGTATCGTATGTCATCAGTGGATTCGAATTGGCCATGACCTGGAAGCGGTATGGTTTGGTGATTTGTCCTTTTTCGTCCGGAGAACTTTTGCCCTGGTATGGATGGATGGTTTATGCCGCGGCGGTATTGCTTCTTGTTGTCTCTTTTCTCATTGCCAACACGGCGGTCTCCCGCGCAACTTATATGCTGGCCAAAGGAAATCATTTTTATACCTGGAGAGAAGCATACAGGTTTTCCTTTCGCAAAACGCTCTCCGTTATCCTCACCCCCATTTCACTTTTGGTTTTGATCGGTTTGCTGGTTTTGGGTGGTTTGGTTATCGGATTGCTTGGCCGAATTCCTTATGTAGGACCGCTGGGGGTCAGTTTTTTCACGATTTTTTGGTTTATTGCTGCTCTGTTTTTGCTCTTTTTTGTCATCATCCTCTTTGTGTCGTTACTGATGGTGCCGAGCATTATTGCTACCACCGACGAGGATGCTTTTGAGGCGATTTTTCAAACGTTTTCTCTGGTTTGGGCACAGCCATGGCGGCTGGTATTATATCAACTCTTGACCATTGCTTTGTCGCTGACGGGATTTTTTGTTTTTGCCGCTTTTGTCAAACAGGCGCTTATGCTCATGAACAGCATTTTTGCTTCCTTTATGGAAGTCGATTTCATCAATTTGATGCACAATGGCTTGGCTACCCTGCAGGGATGGTTAATTTGGGGGCAGAGTATTTTGGAAAGCGCTTTTGGTGAATACAGCCGTTATATCTATTTTTCAAATTCGTTTTTAACCTTGCCCGATCTCTCTCTTGTCGTCAAAATTTCATCATATTTTTATGCTTTTAGTTTGCTGTTTATCGGGATATGGGTGCTTTCTTATTTGTTTTCTACGTATACCGTTGGAAATACTCTGGCGTTTATGGTATTGAAAAATATCAAGGACGAGGAAAATTTGCTGGAACGTAAAGACAAAGAAGAAGTTGAAGAAGAGGCGGAAGAGGAAGAGCGAACAGAGGAAGAAGAGACTGATTCTGCTGAAACAGATAAGTTATGAGTTGTGGTCTACTGTTTAAAAAATGAAAAAATTTTTTTCGCAAAACGAACTTGATGGAGGTATATATTAGTGAATTTCGGTTATATAAAGAATTGGGATGAATCAAAGGGGTATGGATTTATTACCAGTGAACAAGGGGATGACTTTTTCGTGCATGTTTCGGATTTGGATATTACATTAAAACCACAAATGATTCGCGAGGGAATGCGGGTTAAATTTGATATTCGTTCTGATATGAAAGGCGACAAAGCCATCCGTGTAGCAAAAGCCTGAATGTCGTTTTGAAAGAGCCGTCCAGGCATGCATAGGTTTATATAGGATAGCAACACCATGTCTCAAATGTTCGTCAAGATAAAAGATCAGCAATATGGTCCTTACTCTTCCACAGAACTGGAACAAATGGTCGAAAAAGGTCAATTCCAGTCCGACGATCTGGTCTTCAATGAGAATTCTCAAGAATGGGTTCGGGCGAGTGAGAGCAATGAACTGAGTGAGTTTTTTTCCGAAGAGGAAGAACAGGTTTTTCAACAGCAGGTTCTGGCTGTGGGAGGCGGTAAGGGCGGCGTCGGCAAAACTGTAACCACCGCTTCACTGGGTGTTGGCCTTGCTGCGCTGGGTTATAAAGTGGTTGTTGTTGATGCTGATCTGGGCGGCGCCAATTTGCATACGTGCATGGGTATATTGGAACCCAAATATACTTTCTATCATTTTTATACTTTGCAGCGCGATTCCCTGGAAGATATTATGCTGGAAACCCCGGTAAAGAATCTGAAACTCATCAGCGGTGCCTGCGGAACTCTTGGCTTGGCTAATCCTCGATTTTCTCAAAAGCTTCGTTTTATATCCAATCTAAAAAATATAAATGCTGATTATATCATATTGGACCTGGGAGCGGGCTCTTCCTATAATGTTATTGATTTTTTTGTCGCTGCAGATCAGGGTCTGGTTGTCACCTCGCCTGAACCTATGGCTATCCAGGAAACTTTTAATTTTATTAAAGTGGCGGTTTTTAGGAAAAAAAAAAAGGATTTTTTTCGTAAAGCAAAAAAATTAGCACTCTTTTAAAAGGAGGTTTTTTTCGAGATTGGGAGGATGGGGGGTTTCATTTCACAGCTGGTGAATGAAATTTCAAAAATTGATGAAAAAGCCGGTATACAAGTTGAAGAGATTCTGGAATCCTTCAATCCAAAGCTTATTCTGAATATGGTGCACGAAAACGAAGATGTTAAGGAAGGTGCGGCTTTAAAAACAGCCGTAAAGGAATTGTTGTCGCTGAATATGGATTATCTGGGATATCTGGAATACGATGAGAATGTGCGCTATTCCGTTAAAGAATTAAAGCCTTTTATTATCAATAACCCAAAATCAAAAGCGTCAAAGAGCCTGGCAAAACTGATCACGGTTGGACTTTTGAGAAAATCCGGTTGGAAAGGCTTTAAAGAACGGCGCAGGGTATCACGGCAAATACATGACGAGGCCAATTCATATCCGACCAACCAGCTGAAAGAAAGCGATATGATTTGTTCGGTGCGTTGTTTTTACTGGGGAGATTGTGATTTCCAAAACGGGGGGTTTCCCTGTCCGGTTCGTCATCTGGACCCTATTTTTCACCGTTAATTTTTCAGCCAAAAAAGGCTTTTCCCTTTCAATATTTTTCAGTATTATGGTAGAAAGAGATCATTTGTTCCTCTTTTTGTTTTGTGTACTCTGTCTGTGTCAGATTTTTTCCGGCGCTCCTGTAACAAAAAAAGGAATATCGCTACAGCAGAAGGCATGGGCTGTGCCCAAAGAGATATAAACATCAGGTTTCATTTTTGCGAGGATGCGTTTTCTGTCCACCAGAATTACCGGGTTGCGGTAATCTGCTGATAATTCCAGAATAAAAACATGTTCAAACTCAACCTACAAGCCGATTTGTTACGGCATCCCAAAAGCATCCCTCCCACTATTACCCTGGCGCTGAGTTTTATCATTATCATTATTTTAGGGAGAGTGGCTTTACGGTTGCCGTTCAGCCATCATGGTCATCCCGGACAATGTCATTCTTATTCCTCCTGCGGAACATGTGATCAAGGATAGTGATATATTATTGTTGCCGGGAAATGAAGAAAATCTCGAAAAAATAAAAAAAATGAAATAAATCAATAGCCCTGAACCCGGTTTTTGGCGCCGGTGAGTCTATATTTTCGTTTGAAACCATTATGAATAATCCTATATTTAGTAGGATGGCTAATGATAATCAGAGGAGCCAATAAATATGTCTATTCATGTTATTCGGATTATTCGGGAGTTAACCGATACAGCAAACCTTCGCAAAAAGAGCAATTCACTGTATTGTGTCCGTTCGGCAACGGCTCGTTGGGAACCCAATACGGATATTTTTGAAAATGAGCAATACGTAATCATTCGTCTTGAACTGGCAGGTGTGGATAAGGAGCGTGTCGGAATTAAACTTTCAAATGGACGTATTGTTGTTTGCGGACATCGCCGCAATAATCTGCCCGGAATACAAAACCGTTATCATCAGTTGGAACTTCAGTATGGATCATTTTCAAAGACAATAACCATTCCCGAGTCCTTGATCCATAACGATATAACGGCAAAATTTGAAAATGGAATTTTAGATATTGAAATAACCAAAGAATCAAATGCAGTTGAAATTCCCATTACGGTTCAAGAAGAGAAATAGTTTATCAACAGGAGTATTATTGAATGGATGACCCGATCAAGTTACAGTTGGAAGCAGAAGATGTAAATAATCGGATACCTGAAGAACTACCCTTATTACCCCTAAGGGATACTGTGGTTTTTCCATATATTGTAACCCCTCTGGTGGTGGCCAGAGAAAAGTCAGTCAAGCTGGTGAACGATGCCATCTCCGGCGACAGAATGATAGGATTGGTGGCGCAAAAATCTGCAAAAGTTGAAGACCCTAAAAGCGACGGGGTGATGACCTTTGGTACAGCGGCCACTATTTTGCGCATGCTCAAGTTTCCGGATGGTTCCCTTCGGATACTGGTTCAGGGATTGGCTCGCATGAAGGTGGATAAAATCAAAAGCGAAGAGCCGTATATACTGGCCAAAATTCACAAGGTTGACGATAAAATCAAAAACACGACGCGTCTGGAAGCGTTGAAGCGAAACATTACGTTTCAATTTCAAAAGATCGTTTCCCTGGTTCCGCAACTGCCGGATGAGCTGCAGGTTGTGATTGTGAATACCAAGGATCCGAGCAAGCTTGCAGATCTGATTGTTTCCAATTTGAATATCTCAATTGCGGAAAAACAGTCTCTTTTGGAGACGATAAACGTTGAGAAACGACTGGAACGGCTGACCACCTATTTGAGTCGGGAGCTGGAAGTGCTGGAGATGGGGTCAGAGATTCAGGATAAGGTTCAGACCGAGAT
>CAZSOP010000009.1:7037-22784 GCA_964608385.1 uncultured Cytophagia bacterium | reverse complement strand
TCAATCTCTTCCTTGAGGCTGTTCAAAGCGCGGGTAAAGTTGCGATCCTGCGCGCTTAACTCTTCTGTTGGTTCATGATATTGTGCCATGTTTCCTCCGTAATGATTATAATATCCAAATCACTTTAAATTTTTTGGGATCGGAGCTGATTTTCAGTTCAACGACATCATTGACCCTTTTGCCGATGAGGGCCTTACCGATCGGCGTGTGTACCGAAAGAGCGTTTTTTTCGTCGGTTTCAGTGACCTCGTCAACGAGCTGATAAATCAACTCTTCATCGGAATCCACCGCCTCCAGTTTTACCCGGTCTCCGGTATCGATGGATTTTCGAGGCCGGCTGACATCTCTGATCATGGGACGTTCTCCTGTTTGTTGCTGATTTCACTCTGTCATTATTATAATATAAAAGAATGCAAATCATATGCCAGGTAAAAATTGAATTTTGCCGCCTCAACAAACGTTTTTTTGCCCTAATTTCATGTTTTTAGCGGGATTTATCATCAGCCCCTGAGGTACAATCATACAGGTCGTATAATTGCTTTACAAAGATGACATAAAGCCTTGAGGGACGTAAATATTATTTACAGTCACGCCTCACATCTGCAGGCGAATCTGACTGTGATCAATTTCGTTTCCGATGAGGATGGCATTTTCATCAGCTTGATGACCTCCGGTAATCATGATATCTGTTGTTTCGTCGCCGCTAAAGCGAATGAATGGCTTCATCATGCTGCGATAGCACCCTGTAACCGATACGTGCTTGCTATTGTGCAGCGTTATATCCGATGTATTCTCATGTTTAGCAGCCTGAAAATTATCGATGTATAAATTCGTTATTTGTTCACCAGCCAAGGCGGGGCTTTTGGTGTTGCGAATCTCTACATCGATCAGATCCATATCGTTTACATATTTGCAGGTTATCCCCTCTTTTGCTATGATGGTGATATCCGAAAAACGAATATCCTGCAACGGCATCTCTTCCAGTCCCATCAGATTACCGGCTTTTTGACAGTCTATTGCCGTGATATGCTGCAAATGGATATTTCTAAAGCGCGGTGTGCGTTCGCTCACCGATTCTTTGTCGGTGTCTTCCCAATAATGCATGTTCATGGTAAATGCTTCGGTTACATTTTGCATGACAATATTTCCCATGCGAATATTTTCCACAACCCCGCCCCGGCCTCTTCTTGTTTTTATCCGTATGCCGCGGTCGGTATCGTGAAAAACGCAATTCGATACAACAATATTGCGGACATCTGCAGACATCTCGCTGCCTATAACCACACCGCCATGACCGTGTTTCATCGTACAGTTATCGATGACGACATCTTCCGTGGGAATACCGATCCGGCGGCCATCCTCGTCCAATCCGGATTTGATTACAATACAGTCATCGCCCACATCGATGTAACAACCGGTGATGCGCACCTTGGATGAAGAATCGATGTCTATGCCGTCGGTGTTTTCAGATTTTTCCGGACTGATAATGCTGACATCCTGAATGGTAATGTTGTGACAAAAAACCGGATGGATATTCCAAAATGGAGAATTCCGCAGCGTAATTCCCTCGATCAGCACATTTTTGCAATTTTTAAATTGAATCATCGGGGGGCGGAACTGATAACGGGCCCATTCCATGTATCCGCCGTGTATATCCTTGTTCAACCGGGCAAACTGTTGTTCCATTTTATTTTGCGGCTCATAGTTCTCCTGTTCCCGGGCCTGATTAAAGCGATCCCACCATACTTTTCCCTGTCCCTCCAGAGTACCACGACCGCTGATGGCAACATTTTCAAGGCTGTCGCCAAAGACCAGCGGCATGTGCGCCCAACACATCATGCCGGCCCAGCGCGTTTTGATGGCGGGATAGTGTTGCGCGTCCGTACTAAACAAAAGCGTTGCTCCGGCATCCAGGTAAAGCGTCATATTGCTGCGTAGTTGAACGGGACCTGTTAAATAGACACCGGCAGGGACATAGACCGTACCGCCGCCTTTGGCTGCACAAGCTTCAATCGTGCGGGCAATGGCGCTGGTGTTCATGGTTTTTCCATCAGCTACGGCACCGTAATCAGTGATGTTGTGAGCAACGGGTGCTGGTGCAACTGCACTTGTCATCGGTACCATCCATAGCAGAATGGCGGCGTAAAGTAAACAAATTCGTTTGTATACCGGCAATTTATACATGATTTTCCTCTCCCTGGTTATATGATTTGTTTGAAATGCATTCTATTGGTATTCGACATTTTCTGATTGTTCGATTTCAAACGGTCCGCTGCTATCATTAACGATCGTGTCAATAAAGCGTATATGACGGCAAAATTTTGCAAAAACGCCTTTTTTAGTATTGCTGATTACGACGTTATTAAACTGGATATTCTCTATATAGCTGTCATTTAATCCTTGCAGAAAAATAGCCTGTTGGGCGCCGTCGCAAAAGATATTTTCGAAATAGAGCTCCTGGTAAATCGGTGGCAGAGCTGCTGCATCACCTGAATCATAAGCTGAATAGTCCATATTAATGGTGATGGCCTCGTATATTATATCGGACATGGCGACATTTTTTACACGGATATTGCGAATATATCCTCCCCGCTGTCGCGCCGATTTGATGCGAATACCCTTCCAGGTGCCATAAAAGCGGCAGTCGCGAACAAAAATATCCTCAATGCCGCCCGACATATCGCTGCCGATAACCACACCGCCATGACCGTGAAACGTCACACAATCCGAGATATGAATATTGCGGGTGGGTTTGCCGATGTTTACACCCTCTGCATTTATTCCTGATTTCAGAACAATGCAGTCATCTTCCGTGTTGAAATAACTGTTGAGCACATAGCCGTTTTCACAGGAAGAAAAATCGATTCCATCCGCATTTTTGATAACGTGAAAATTATCGACTTTAATTCCATGCACCGTTATCCCGCGGCTGTAGATGAGATGTATGTTCCAGTTGGGTGCATTGATAAAAGTCAAGCCTTCAATGCAGACCTGATCAGCACACATGATCAGCAATGAGCGGCCCCGTTTCCATATTCCCTCCCTTTGCCATTGTGCCTTGCCCAGCTTTGCACCGCCGGCGTCGATTATGCCGTTTCCACAAAGGGTCAGTTGAGAAACCGCAGTGGGTTGGCGGTCTTTGCTGATGAAACCGGCGTTGAGCAGTGCCGGAAAGGTTTTTTTTTCTTCGCCGGCATAACGTGTCTCGATGAGGGGATAATATGCCTCTATGTCTTGTACGGCTTTGAGAACCGCGTGTTTGGCCAGTTTGAGGGTCATATCGCTTTTAAGCCAGAGCGGACCGCTTTTATATATGCCGGGGGGGATGTAGACGATGCCTCCGGCAGGAGCAGCATCGATGGCGTTCTGGATCGCTATGGTGTTTAGAGTACTGTCGTCACCCGTTGCACCAAAATCGACAACATTGATTACAGCCGTCTGTGGTTTTGTCTTTACCCGAAGGGATCGACATGCCGGCGACAAATCGCCGCGGTGATCTTTGCTTCTGACGCTGAATCGATAGCTCTGATTTGCAGAGAGGTTTTTAACCTTAAAGTTACCTCTGCTGGTCGTGCCGACCAGGGTCTCCTTCTCGTAGATATTGTAGTAACGAATCGAATCATCTCTGCTCGGTTTTGCCCACCACAGAATAACCGAATTCGCGGTTATGGTTTGCGGCAAAGCTCTGAGATCGGCGGGTGCCTCAACTGCAACTGCAGGCGAAAATAATGCCGGAAATAAATAAATGTATAGACTCAAGACGAAAAGCGTTCGCACGTTTGCCTTCCCTTCATCGATTGTATCTTTTCAGTTTATCCAGATTCGATTATAGTCTTCCCAATGTGATCGCATAATTTTCAGTTTTTTATGTAACTGATCGATCATATCCGGCCCGAGCAGGCGGTGATATTCCTCATCCTTTGCCTGCGCCCGATCTAGCAAGGGTTCTTGTGCCTCGTTCTGTAAAAGATCGATCAGACGGGCCGTATTGTCCATTTCCTGCCGGGCAATGTGCATTAGTTCCTGGCGGCTCCAGATATCACCCGGACGCAGGAATGGATAGGGGGGATTCATCTCAACCGGTGTGGAATCCACGAGAGCTTTGAACCGGTCCAGGTGAACCTGGTAAGCTGTGGTATTGTCCACATTGTTGATCAGACAGCTAAAGACCTGTAATCTTTTCTCCAAAAGACGGTATTTTTCACCGTTTTTGCCGCAAAGGGCATCGATTAATTTGTTGCAATGACGTCTGGCCCGGCGGATATCCGATTGCATCGAGTGAAGAATGCGGTGTACAAAGCGGTAACCGCTGAATCCGTCGATGAAACGAGTTGCCTGCAGATCCAGCAGGTCTTGTGCGTGCGCTTCACTTCTGGATTGAAATTGGTGTTTTCTATAGTATCCCTTTTCCTCTGCGGTCAATTCCTGCGGGAACGGTACAAAAGGTCTGACCAGCCAGCGTTGATGTACACATCCCAGAATGAACATGGTTCCTCCCATGCTCAGAAATCTGCCTGATTCTTCACAGCGATCGAGGGCCTGCCAGATTTCAAGCAAATGATCTGCCTGTTTATTTCCGACGCGTGATTGGGCAACATCATAGAGCAGGTCCAGGCGCTCCCGTTGAGACGCGACCGGGTTTTCCACAAAGGTTTGAAATAGTTGCAGGTAAAGGTCTTTATTGTGGCGATCACCGAGGGAGACATACAACCTGCCGGCATCTGTCCGATGTGCTTTTTCCAGTTCCCGTATAAAGGTCAGGGGCCAGGGAATGCCCGGCACCGGCGCGAAAGCGCGGCGATAATAGAGCAGCGTGCCGACCTGGTTTTTGAACCGCGAGGCATCCGGGCCTTCGTAATTGTCCAGAGCCATGCCGGCATCCAGATGCCTGGCAATTTCCGTTTTATCATCCTCTTTGCTGTTATACATATGCACATCCAGGCTGTTATCCCTCTCGACAGCCGCGGATTGCAAAGCGGCAAAAAAATTGTAAATTCTCTCTTCCATATCCATGGAACGATAAAGGGTGTTGCCGTTTTTGCCGGCGTAGAGCCCTTCACTCCATTCAATACCGGCACCGGAATCATTGGTGCGCATTTGTAAAATATCGATTTCAGGACACGAGTCGAGAATATTCCTTATGCCCTGCCGGTAAAGCTCCAGAACTCGCGGATTGGAGATCGACGGTGCAAAGCGGGAGACACGCGCGCGCATGGGATTGTCCACCTGCGGGCCTCGCCAGAGCGGGTGTTCCTCAAAAAACGCCTCCGGCAGCATTTGCGGTTCAAAGGTGTGAAAGCTAGCCTTTAGGCCCAACGAACGCAATACCGCGCAGCGATCCTGTAAAATTTGAATCACCTCCTGACCGTATTGCAGGGGAATATAGGGCTTTAGCGGTTCCGGCGGCAACAGCTTTAACAAGCCCGGATTGGTGATCACCCAGGCCGGGTAGGGATCTTCAGGGGGCTTGAGCTCCCAGTATCGAATCGGTAAATCCTCGGCCGTTATGGTGATATGGGTTGCCCCCAGTTTCTTTGCGTTTTCCGCAAAGGCTTTGAATTCTTCAAGGCTGTTGCTGTAACATCCGAAGACGATCTTGTTGTATTTTGCCAGCAAGCCGGCTCGATCTTTGTTCGTTTTGCCGGAAAACAAAGCCGTTGCGACAAAAAGGGTCAAACAGGCAATAATCAAAATGCATTTACTTTTCATGTTATTCATCTCTGTTTCTGTTCACGATTTGTTTATCTATAATGCATCATCCCCGAATTCCTCTGATCCGGTGGTTTCTCTTTATAGGCGATACCCCATACGAACCATTCCGCAATGCCGCCAACAGGAGGTGCCAGACTGTCTGCGGCGGCCAGACCAAGACGATTGGTTAGGTCGTCACGACTGATGTGATCTTCTCCGCAGGATAGAATAAGGATCGAAAGAAAAAGGATAGTTATACAGGTTTTGTTGAATTTTATCATAACACATATTCACTCATGAATCAGGGTATTTGTATATTGGCCATTAAAAAGGCAAAGCCCATCACAGCAAGTGCAATAGCGATACAGGCCAAAAATCCGAGATAGACGGTGCGGGAGGGTTTCATAATCTCCCAAGATGAGCCGGGAAATAGCTTTTCCTGTTCAAAGCGCTGCGGA
Source organism: uncultured Cytophagia bacterium (assembly GCA_964608385.1). Taxonomy (GTDB): domain Bacteria; phylum Zhuqueibacterota; class Zhuqueibacteria; order Residuimicrobiales; family Oceaniaggregativiventaceae; genus Oceaniaggregativivens_A. Next base: position 16,635 of record CAZSOP010000009.1, on the reverse strand, counting down.
TTTTGAATAGAGCGTTTCACCTCTTCTTTATCCTTTGTATCGTCTTCCTGTACTGGCGTGTGAAATTTGCTGTAAAACCGGTTCAGAATATCGGCATGTACCGGCCGGGTAAAGATGCTGATCAGCAACATCAACAGAAAAGGCATGATCACGTCAAGCGCATAGGAAAGGGCCATCAGTCCGGACCGCGATAAATGGCGCAGATCAATTCCGATCATGTGTAATACCAGCAGATTCGGATAAATTTTGCCGCTTCCGCGCCGGCGGTTCGTCTCATCGTTTTCGCCTTCGATGTTTTCAAAGAGTACCGGGGTGGGAGGGATGCGGTGTTTTTTACTGATGACATCACCGACTTCATCAGCCAGGCCGAGTTCTACATCCTGCGCCGTTGCCCCTGCCCTGACCTCGATCATTCTTTCCTGGGTATAGACGAGCAGGGAGGGGTGGGTGGCGATGGCATTAACTTTGGGCAGCACGCCCGGCAGGACAACGATCATCAAACCGGAATAGATGACGGCGGTCAGGGCAGCGGCTTTGCTGCATTTTTTCCACAAAATACTGAGCCAAAAAACCGCGCCGTAGATGATCGGTAACTGCCAGATATATTTGATCAAGCTGAGAACGTTGTTAAAATAGAGGCTGAGTGTAATTGCGCCGGCGATCATTGCAACCGACACGGTTCTGCCGACCAGAACATAATGGCGTTCGGGGCGGCCGGGAAAAAGGGGTTGATAGAGGTTTTTGGTAAAGAGCGCCGATCCCGATATCATAAAGGCGTCGGCGCTGGACATGGCTGCTGCCAGCAGACAGGCGATCATGACGCCGACGAAACCGGGCCCCAGTAATTGACTGGTAGCATATCCCCAGATCATGTCCGGATCGCTGACTGCCTTGCCAAAGAGGGCAAAGGCCAAAACGCCGGTCAATCCCCACATGATGGTGACGAATCGTTTCAAAAAATTGCCGAATACCAAACCGATTCTGGCCGACATTTCGTCGCGGGCCCCGCCGCCACCGGTGGCAAAGATGTGCGGTTGCGCGGCAACCCCGACCAGGTTCATGACGATCAGGGCAATTATATAATACCAGGTGTATTCGCTGGTTTCCGCAGAGCCGATAATGTTGAACATGAATTCCGGCGTTTTGGCATGCAAGCCGGAAAACCAGCCGATTTCCGCCAAACCGGTGGGCAGGAGCAAAACAGACAAAATGATGATTAAAATGCCCTGCAAGGTATCGGTCCATGCCGCTGCGAACAATCCCCCCAGCACGCCATATAAAATTACGATGAGAGCAATGACGGGCACCGATTCGCTGGGGGTAATATAGGAATAAAAGGCGCGGATATCGCCCTCTTTAACCTGTGCCGAGAGCTCATAAAGACGGCTTTTTTCATCCTTGTCGAGAATCTGTTTACGCGAAGAGAGGTCCCGGTACGCCTGGTAACGTTGCGATGATATTTTTTCCTTTTGGTTATATTCGGATTCGGGTTTTACGGTAACGATCTCGACGGTTTTTCCGATGGCGGTAAATCCGATAGCGATATAAAACATAAACCAAAGCAAACCAAAAACGACATATAAATTGGTCAGCCATTTGCTTTGAAAGCGTTCCTCAAAATAGTCGCCGCCGGTAATGACGCGCAGGCGCCGATACCAGGGCGCAATGATCCAGTAAAATGGGGTGACGAAGAGCCACAGCAGCTGCACCCAGATACCGGACATGCCGGTGCGATAGGTTTCACGCGAGGCGGTGATAGCGGTATCCGAACTTGTACCGGCACCAAAAGCGAGAAAGACTGAAACCAGCTTGCCGAACTTGCGGCCACCGAGAAAGAAATCTTCCTTGTCCTTGATGCGTCGGTTGGCGATATAACCGATCACGATAACGATGATAAAATAGACCAGAATTGCCATAAGGTCCAGAATATGCAGTCCCAACATAGAAATACTCCTTGACGCGAAGATAAGAGAACTAGACGTTTTTGATCGAGTTGTATACCTGCTCTTGCTCTTCAGGGGTTCGACAATAGGTGGTGATAATCAGCCTCATACCCGGTTGTCTCAGGGTTTTTGTTTTATTCAGCACCGTTTCCGGGTCGCCGACAATGCGGGCATTTACACAAATACCGCTGCCGGCAAATGCTTCCGCAAAGGGTTGTGGCGGGTTGGGATCGGGATCGGTCTGTTTTGAAAAAGCACCGTCGACCATGAGCAGATTGGAAATTTGTTTTACGGCATCGATTTTGGCGGACCACTTGCCGCAGGAGTGAAAGACGGCACCGCCGAACGGCTCTCCTGCCCGCCCGGCATTCGGCGCTTCAAAGGCCAGGTATTGATCATCCGAAATCATGATGGCGACATCGCCGCTCATGCCCAGGCCGCCGAATGCACGGCTGCTGGGAAACCCGTGGCCGGGCCAGACCAGAGCCTCACCGATCAATTCTTTTTGTTTACGGGTGAACGCTATGGTCAGGTCGGTAATGATGGAAAGTAATTTTTGCATGCCTTCCGGATTATCAAAGAGCTCCATATAAAAGTTGTTGGTTTCAATGAGAAACGATGCGGCGTTGAGGGCCGATTGCGTATCGGTAAGGGAAATGGGTATTTTGCCCTTTGTTTTTTCGAGAAAGTAATCGATCATATTCAAGATATGGCTACCGATGGGCGTTTTTTCTATTGCAACGATCTCTTGCGCCAATGCCTCATCAACAGAACCGTATGGTGCGCCAATCGCAGGTGCATTCCCGGCTTCCCACTCGTACTCGGCCCCAAAGGCACTCGCCGTTACCCCTATGCCATACCAGGGTTCCAAAAAGTTGGCAATATCCGCCTGGTATCGCATGCTTTGACTGAGTGCTGCCAGCTGCAGGGAGAGGGATAATTTCATGTCCTTACACCCTTCGGAAAAAACCGGGGGTACCCTGAAACGACGATAAACCGCAATACCCTGATCTTGTTGCCAGAATTCGCGGTTTGACTGCAACAGGGCCTGTTCATAATCGATATAGCGCTCAATATCGAATTTATCCGGATCAAGAGGATCGACAAGCGTGCCTTGTGAATCGTTTAATGATGTGTCGAATTCTTTCTCGTTCATTTTATCCTTTCAATGTGATCCACCGAGTTTTTCCGATTTATTAAACGCTTACGATCGGCAACAAAGATTAGAAAACCGCCGAGAACGCTGAGAAACGCAGAGAAAAACACAGCTTGAATTTTTGGCATGCTTTATATGCAAAAATAGCTTATTTCAGCAGTGTCATTTTGATCACCGATCGTTGTGCATTTGTTTTCAATACGGCGTAATAGATGCCGCTGCTTACGCTCTCGCCGTTTTGAGTTCTGCCGTTCCAGCTCAGACTGTAGACGCCGGCCGGACAAGAGCCGTTTTTCAGGGTACTGACCAGGCGTCCGTTCAAATCAAAGATTTGTAAACTGATATCGCTGGTTTTCGGCAGGTCGAACTGTATCGTTGTCGAGCTGTTGAACGGATTGGGATAGTTTTGTTCGAGCAGCGGATTTAAAGGCCGTTTTGTCGCCAGCAGCTCATCAACGACGCCGGTTTGCGGTGTGTTGGGATCGGTTTGATTGAGAAATTCTTCGATATTGGTATAGATATCGCCGTCATTGTCGAGATTGTAATCCGATTTATCCGCGGGATCAAGTCCGTAGAAGGTTTCCCAGTCATCCGCCATGCCGTCTTTATCGGCATCGACGTAGGGTGTACCCGCCTGCAGCTCTGGCCAGCCGCCGACCTCGTTTTGTGAATCGATGATCGCACCGGTACCGTTGAGCACGCTTTCGACCATGCGAATATCAACGGAATCGCGTTTTGGCAGCGAGGCACCGCCATGGCGCAGGACTTTGGCCAGAGCGCTATCCGGTGAATCGGTGGTCATGGGCGGGGTGTCGTAGGGCTTGTTTGCTTTTATAAACTGATTGCCGTCGATCATGCTCCAGCCGCTGTTATAATTGTTTATAACGTTATCTTTGAGATAAATACCCATTATATCGGAATTATCGGTATCAAACGCTTCCGCGCGTACGCTGCTGCTGGTGGTGGGACCGGTGCGCAAATAGTTGCCGATATAGTTCATATTTATTCTGCTGTATTCTTTGACGGTATAACCGCATTTTGAGCCCCAGTTGTAAATAACATTGTTGCGAAAGTCATAGATTAACCCCGGCAGATCGAGGTTAGCGGTAGAACCGGGCCGCGGGTTGCGGCTGCGATGATGCGCCCAGAGATTGTGGTGTTCCGAGATGCGGCCGTCTTCGATATAGGCCACCAGACCGCCATAGCCGTGAGCGCCTTTCGAATGCAATGAATTGTTCAGACTTTCGGTAATGAAACACCATTGTACGGTTACGCTGTCTGCGTGGGTTATGGAAAGGGTTTCGTCGATGGACCAGCTGGTGGAACAGTGATCGATAACGATGTTTCGCGAGCGCACCACCCAGAGGGCATCGCCCTCGTATTCGGATTCATCGCCGTGGCGCAGGCGCAGATAGCGTATGACCACATCGCGAACGTTGCTCAGGATGAGGGGATAGTTTTTCAGACAAATGCCGCCTCCGGGTGCGGTTTGCCCGGCAATGGTAATGTATGAATGGTGAATTTTCAGCGGCGATTGCAGCTCTATGGTACCGCCGACGCGGAAGACGATGATCGTATGGCTCGACTTGACAGCTTCTCGCAAACTGCCTGGACCGGAATCGTTGAGATTGGTAACAAAAACCACCTTGCCGCCGCGCCCGCCCGGGGTGTGGCTTCCATATCCTTCCGCACCCGGAAATGCCGGAATTTGGGCTGCCAGGGTAATTGTACCAAGAGAAAGAATCATCAGTGATAATACGCGTATCTTTTTCATATTTTACTGCTCCTTTTCTGTTTCTAAAGAGAGTACGGACAAGGGGATGAAAAATTCTGAACAGATCATTATACCAGTTCTTCACAGGGTTTTTGTGCTCTGATTTTTTGCCGATCTTGTATCAAGAGATGATCTGGGAAAAAAACAGCGGGTAACCTGATAATAACTCCTACAGGTTACAATGATACTGACAGCGTCATGCGCTGCACGTTGTTGAAATATTCCATCTTTGAGATGGCATAATCGAATTTCATCGCTGCCGGTCCCAGGTTAAAGCGAAATCCCAGTCCCCCGGCCACATCCTCAATGTCGTAATTGATTTTATAGCCGCCGCGAAGGAAAAAGAAATCGTTAAAACTGTATTCCAGCCCCATATTGACGCGTTCCATGCTGTCATTGGGGTGAAGACCTTCAACGGCAAAGGTCAGCCTGTGGTTATCATGGTCAGGGGAGATAATTTGAACCAGGTCGAGCGATAATCCTATGGTATAGACCAGCGGCATATAAAATCCTTCATTGAGATTGGGAAAGGTGGTTTCGCCGGAAAAATTCCGCACCGACATGCCCAGGGTGAGGTCTTTATATCCGGTACGATAAAGCGTTCCCATATCAAAGGCGAAATTTTCGACGGTATTGTCTGATACTTTTTCCTGACCGCCGATATCGATGAGATTCTGACCCATGTCTTCATAAACATAGCGCGCATGCACACCGATATTAAAGCGATCGGTAACACTGACGGCATAGGCGATGCCGACAGCGTAATCGGAGACGCTGAATGTTCCCGTCTCTTCATATTCAAACCCGACGCTCTGGCTGCCGGCAAAACTAACAGTGGTGCCATACAGGGTACCATAATCCATATTAATGGCGCTGAATCCTACCGTACCATAACTGCCCAGGGGAATGGCCAGTGACAGGGCATTATGCTTTATGTCTGCGATCCAGTTGGTCTGGCTCAATGCCAGCGCGGTACCGGAAAGGGTGCCGAGGCCGGCGGGATTGTAAAAAACGGAGATGACATCGTTTTCAATGGCGACAAAGGTACCGCCCATACCGGCGGCGCGGGCGTTGCCGTCGATTTTAAGAAAGGTCATTCCCGCCTGTGCGGTTTTTTTACGCATTTCCGCTGTGAGCGGATTGAGCAAAGCCGTTATGACAAGAAAAAGTATGAAAAAATTTATTTTATATCTAAACATGGATTTTGCCTCCTGCGACGAGATCGAATTATCGAACGATTACAAATTTTCCGGTTGTGGTTTCACCCGATTCTTCATCCTGAATATGATAAACATACAATCCGGCACTGGGAAAGAGGTTTTCATCGGTCAAAATTGGTGACCAGTGTTCATAGGCCGAATCATTGTTGTGTTCCAGCGTCTTGATCAGATCGCCGGCGGTCGAAAAGACGCGAATGGTGCAATGCGTTGTCAGGTTGGTAAAGGTGATGCGGTCCCATTCACCCGGCCATTTTGAGGCCTGTGCCAGGTTGAAGGGATTGGGAACGACTCGGACTGATTCGAGATTGCTGAGACTGCCGCGGTAGGCACGCGCCGGATAAGTTGAGCGGTTGTAAAAGGGACTGCTTTCCAGGGGTTGACCAAAGGCGTTGGGATCGTCATTTTCTGAACCGTCGGACACTGCGGTGATACTGTAGTAATAGGCCACGCCGAGGTTGATATTATCATCCTCATAAGAGGTCTGGGTCGCCGGGATTTCGGTGATGAGCTCCATATCGCCGTGATAATCGCCTTGCTTGCGATAAATCCGGTATGTTGCGGCATGGGTAGACGGCGACGGCTCCCAGGTGAGTACGATTTTGCGTTTTCTCGATTCGATTTTCAGGTTGGACGGTGGCGTGGGTGACATGGGAATGGAGAGCCCTTTGGAAAGGCGGTTTTCCCAGTTCCATTTGGCGCGTCCCACCACCTTGAGCAGTGAATCGCGCGAGCCGGCGATAAAGGCATTTTTTTCCGCGTCACTGATTTCGCCGTCAAGCCATTTGCGACCAATTTCTTTGCATTTGGCGATGGCAGGGCCGCTTACGGCATGAACGAAGGCAAAGGTCAGAGAGTCATAGGGTTCCATGGTATAAGGTCCCATGCCCATCCAGGCGGATTGCATATTGCGCACCGGTTGTTGCGATTCGTCTGCCGGCGGCATGTGTTTTTTTTCACCATTGTTGAATATATAGATATATTTATCCTCCTTTAGCCAGCCGGCTGCCGTACTCCAGTCGCCCCGGCCGGTGGTAAAGGGTTGCGAAAAGCCATTTACCGTCTCCTCATCGCTTTCCGGGGCATGCAGAATACCATAGCCGGCATATGCGGCGGAGATGAGCTCGCCGGCATCGTAGAGGTCTTTGGGATCCTGACTGTCATCATCGTCAAATCGTTCCGGAAAGGGGTCGCCGCGGTCGTCGCCCGGTACTTCAGGATCATCGCCATCGTAGCCATACATCACCCGTAATGTGTCCCCGGGTTCATCGCCGTAATAGTCGATATAGCCATCCAGAGTACCGGTATCATCATAGGAAACATTGCCATCGCCTTTGCCGCAGGGATGCAGAATCATGGAATAGTAACCGACAAAGATGTTTCTGATGCGTTTGGCCTCTTCTTCTTCCGGATCATCGGGATCGCAATCGGTATTACCGGTATTATAGAGCTTGACGACGCGGATGATATAGTCCTTGTGGAAAGGGTTGGCCCAGGCATACCAGGTGGATTTGGTGGTGACGCCGCTGCTGGAAAATCCCCATTCAACAATTTGTTCGTCAGCCAGGATATCCGCCTTTTGACGAAAGTTATAATCGAGTTCATCGACGACGTTGGTCTGTGTCCTGCCGGCCGGATCGACAACAGTCACCCCGGTTTTGTGTGCGCGGACATATTTTGTCACTTCGTAATCAGGCAGGATAATGCAATCGATCGGTTCATGCGGTTGATAAAACGCATACTCGTCGTCAAAATAGTCGCGATAATCCTTGATCAAAATTTCAAAATAAACACCCGATGAATTGGTTCTCCATCCGCTTTTAACGCGGGGGTTATCCTCATGGCCACCCGGCCAGCGAAGATATTTTTCGCGAAATCCGGACGGATGTCGGCTGCCGCCCAGGGTTTCCCACAACCTGCCGACCTCCAGCATTTCCCGCTGTGCCGGCAAAAGGGTGGGAAACAAAACCAATGAGAATAGTAAATATTTGTATATGTTTTTTAGAAACATTCGCCATACTCCTGACAGTTGATCATGTTAGAATGAAAATCGAAAGCCAAACCAGATATCCCGGGGCAGCAAGTAGGTGACATATTCGCGTTTGGGCATATATTGATACTCCACTGCGTCACCGGGCTGTTTGCCGGTTTCCTTGATTCGTTTCATATAATTATCGAACTCTACCGAGCCATCCAGGCCCTGTGCGGCAAAAATACGGCTTGGACTGCCCGGGGTGGTATAGGATCCGGCGGAAAGGCCGGCACCGTATTTCGAGATATTGAAGTTTTTTATGTTAAAGATATTATAAATATCGCAATAAATTTCGACGTTAAAGCGTTTGGACGTAAACAATTTTCGATTGAGTTTGAGATTGAGCATGTGATAATCGCGCCACTTCCAATTTTTAATGTGTTCGTCAACGGTTCCGGTGAGGTCCCAGTGGAATTTGGTACCGCCCCGCCAGTAATAATCCCAGGTCATGATCCAGTCGGCAAGAGGTTCAAATCCCCATAACGAGGGGCCGAAATTCTTCGGCGCCAGAATGCTGAGGCTGGCTTTGAGATTTCGTACCGGTTCGATGGTGTTGCGGGCCAGATTCTTGGCCTCGCGCGCTGCATTCTCCTGCTCGATATAGGGGTCGTCCGGCCGGATTTGGTTCGGGCCGAATGAGCCGCGAACCGTAAAGCGGTGTTCGTAATTGATGAATCCCCGCAACAGGCGGCCGAAATAACGCTCCAGGCGCATCTCGAATCCCTTGGTCTCCTTGTATTCATCATTGCGGTAAGTTTCGTAATAGATGGTGGCGGAGTAGGTATAATCAACCTCGCGCACATCGTCGCGGATATCATGATAATAGCCGTTTAGATTGACGCGGAAGAGGCCGAGATCGTGCTCATACCCGATTTCGTAAAGTACCGATTTTGCCATGCCCAAATCCGGATTGCCGATGGCTTCCATGCGTTCAATCGAACCGTACTGTACCCAATAGATGTTGTTGGGATTGGGAATGTCGACAAAATGGCCGTAATTAAAGTAAATTTTGCTGTTTATCGTAATCGGATGTGCCACACCGAGGCGGGGTGAGAGGTGATATTTGAGTGATATATCCTTTTTGGGCATTTCAGCGCGAAAGTTGAGCAGGCTCGGTCTCGCCAGTAAATGGCTGTTGGACCAGTTGTCGGTGATGTCGTACATTGGGGTAACTGGTTTCCAGTAGTCGAGACGCAGTCCGGCGTTGACGATGATGCCCTGGAATTCCATTTTATCCTGAACGTAAGCATAACCGTGATGAATTTTTGCATCCCAGCGCGTATCGTCGAGTTTGCCGATGCCGTCGAATTCACCGCGGTAATCGAGTCCATAAGCATAGCGCCATTCATCGATATCGTCAAAGGTGTGGCCGATACCGGCGCGCATTTGGTGGCGTTTGGATATCTGGCTGGTTAGATCCAGCTTGGCGTCAAAGGTGAACATGTGCGATTTGTCATAACAGCGCGATGCCACCAG
>CAZSOP010000009.1:0-7027 GCA_964608385.1 uncultured Cytophagia bacterium | reverse complement strand
GTGCAGCCAGTAACCGTTTTGATCGTAAATAAATGTTTTGTAATGGTAACTGAAATATTGCGGAAATGCCGGAAAGCCGCGTGTGACGCCGTCGCGATCCTCGAGGAAAAAGAAATCGACGTATTTGCTCGTTAGTCGGTCGCGTGGGTGTTCCAATGGAACATTGCCGCGGTAGCTTTTATAGGTCCCCTGAACGCGGATATCGTAATAGGTGCGCGGAGAGATCATATGTGTCCATTTGGCACCCATATAGGTATTATACCAGCTGATGTTATTGGAGATATTGTCGACGGCAAAGAGCGTGTTGGCGATGCTGCTGCGGAGAAAATTGTATTTGATGATAAAATTTGGGTCCTGGATATAGTCGTGTTGTTGATTGATCCCATAACCGGCACCGTGATCTTCGCCATAGAGCCCAAAGATGGAAAGCTTTTTGTCGTTGCCGTATTTCTGGGTGATTTTGAGATTGATATTTTGATTGAGGACACCAGGTTTACTGAGCTGATAGGCATAGGCTTCAAATTTTCGATAAAACCCAAGATAAAAAGAGGTGTTTTTGAACATATCCCATTTCGGCAACATCGGACCACCCAGAGTACCCTGAATGGTGTAATCCGGGATATCGCCATAGTGTAATATCTCATCCCGGTGTTGGTAATCCCAGAGCTTTTTGTTGTCTTTTTCTGTCAGATTGTAAATATTGCGTGCGGGGTCTTCAGTAAAGGCATTCCAGCCGATAAAATCGGGCTCACCGTCTCTGTTTTTGTCCGGTGAGGGCTCGAAATATTGAAACCTGCCCCAGTCCCACCAGTTTTCGGGTCCAAAGGCATAGGGCCCAAAGTGTTTTAATGCCGGAGGACTGTATTCAACACGAATGGAGCCGGTATACTTTTTAGCGCTCTCTTTGGTGGTCAAATTGATGACGCCGGCGCGGGCATTGCCGTACTCGGCGCTAAAGCCACCGGTAAGAATTTCGATCTCCTTGACCAGATCATAGTTGAGGGTGGTATAGGGGCGGTCATTGCGGTTATCGTTAAAGTTCATGCCATCGACATAGACGGCGATATCCTGTTCTCCCATACCGCGAATCTGCAAGCCAAAATCATCCTTGTTGATACCGGCATGGCGGGCGATAACGTTTTCAATGCTGGTCGCCGGTGCCATTTCGATATTATCCGACTGGATGTACGACGTGGTAAATGAGACATCGGTGCGCACCCGCTCGCGTTCGGCAACCACGGTCACTTCCTGATCGAATTCCAGTGTTTTTTGGCCGAGTTCAAAATCAACCGATACGGTTCGGTTGATGTTAACCCTGACGCCCTGTTTGGTCACGGCATTATAACCGATCATAGAAGCACGGACGTCATAGGTTCCCGGCGGGACATTTAAAATAAAGTATTCGCCATCGATGTCGGTGGCCGCTCCCAGGTGTGTTTCCAAAACCTGTACATTGACGCCCGGCAGAGCCTCTCTGGTTTGTTGATCGATGATTTTACCGACGATTTTACCTGTCGTTCTTTGGGCCATCACTGATCCTGTAGTAAAAAGAGTAATGATATTGAGCAGAATGATGAAACGCTTCATATGATTTGCTCCGGGAATCCCGTTGTTTTGCTGTTTTGATAAATTAATAATAATGCAAAAAAAAAGAAACAGTGAGCACAGAATTTTCCGTATCCGTTCAATTGCATGGCGATGAGTATTTACTGTTCTGTAGGGGGAGAGACAGGTTGTTTTTTCAATGCTCACTGTATAGTTACCTGATCTATTTGATCAGAATCATTTTTTTGGTGGAGGTTTGATTATCCACTTTTAGCTGATAGAAATAGACACCGCTGGGTGCCGGTACGGCGCTGTCTGTTGTGCCGTCCCAGCTGATCAGATGCTCGCCTTCAGGCAGGACCTGATTTGCCAGCGTTTTGACATGGCGGCCGAGAAGATCGAAAATTGTCAATTCCACTCTGTTCTGTTTGCTCAGGATAAAGGAAATGTTGGTAGAGGGGTTGAATGGATTCGGATAATTTTGATTGAGAACAAAGGATTGCGGCGTTTTCTCTTGCAGCGGCCTGCTCGAGACGGCGGTCATCGGTTGATCCGGTTGCCGCGGATCCCAGGCGGTCAGCCAGATATCATCGAGAAAGAGCGAATAGGGAATCGGCGTTTCATCGCGATCGTAACAGTGAAAGCGAATATAGCGTACCTGTTCCCTGTCCGTAGGTAGGGAGGCACTGTTGAGATCGATGACATAGAACTGATAGGTGGTGTCCACCGGCATGGTGTCGAATTTGATCCAGCTGGCGGTGGCATCGCGCAAATAGACCTTGGCGGCATCGACTGTATCGCTGATGACGATGCTCCCCTTCATGTAGAAGGAAAGGTAATTGTACATGCTGAGGTCCTGGTAATGCATAACGCCCTCGTCATCTTCGTGTTCGTAATTGTATTTGACATAATCATAATCTTCGCGAACAGCGGTGACCTCCATGGCGCGTTTACCGTTATAGGCGTCATCCGAGAGTCCGTAATCCGGAAAGATCGTCCAGCCTTCTGTAGAGTCATAATCGGCTTGTCGCGTTTTCCAGTTGTGGGCGCGCAGACTGTCGATTTCATCATCCGGTACCACGGTAACGCCCCATTCAAAATCATCGACGAGGCAGGCGGGGCCGCGAGGATCTTGTTTATGGACCTGAACATTGTCGACCCACATTTTCCAGGGCAGATCCAGATCTCTGTCCCCACGGCAAAAAATACGTAAATAGCGCAACGAATCGATCATGGTTTTGTCTTCAAAGAGCTCATAGACGATATAGGTCCATTCGGTTCCGATGGTAACCGGATCGAGTTTGCCCCAGCCATCTTCAAAGTCGCGGGTATACACCTTGACGGCTCCGGTGCCGGCATCGATCGGCAGGGATGCCTTGGCCCAGAAGGAGAGATAATTGTACTCGGACCAGTCGCCATACCCCATCGGTAGTTTTTCATAGGAGTATTTGATATAATCGTCACTATCGCGTTGTTCAGTGATCTCGAGGCAGTAATTTCCTTCCATGGCCTGATCGGAGATGGTAATATCGGGATGGCGGTTTACCGCTTCATCAGCTTTTTCCCGCGGTTCCCACCCCTTTGCCACCAGACTATCGTAATAGGCGTTGGCATCAACGCCTTCGGCCCATTCAAAGTTATCTACGGTTTCAATGTGGCCATCTAGAGCCCAGATTGTTGCTGCTGGCAAAATCAGCAGGCAGACGACAAGCGTACATAAAATTTGTTTAACAGTCACGTTTGATTCCTCCTCTTTTTGTGGGAGTTACGACGAATTGTAGACAAAAATGAGATGGTGCTATAGACGCTGTTATCACCTCCTTTGCCGGTTGGCTTTACAAAACCACGACTGAATAGGTTTTTACAAGCGGGATGCGACAAACGGTTTTTTTGTTTATTATTTCGGCAGTCAGAGGTTGTGGTGTTTTGAAATCCGGTGAATACATACGCGCGTTTTGCAGAGTAGCCCGATTAACGACTATTCTGATATCTGCAACCGGTTTCTGACTATAGTTTAACAAATGGATTATGGTTCTGCCGGAATCCTGTTGTGAAACCGCGTTGTGCAAAACATAGGGTGGCGCCTCGATCCGATACCTCATAGAGGACTGCAGGGCGTTTTCCAGGGTGGTGGCCATTTTTATCGCTGTCGGGTTGTTTTCGTAATATCTGATGATACCCTTTTCAATACCGGTGGCAGAAGAATCCAGCCGGCATTCAAAAGTTTTCTCTCTGTCTTTTCGATCACCGAAGGCATAGAGCTCTCCACCCGCCTCGAGCCAGTCTCTGACCGCTGATTTAACGGATGGTGAAAGATAGACGTTTGCGGGGAGAATCGCAATTCTGTATTTTTTCAGGACAGCAGCAGATAGTTCCTTGTTAAAGACGACATCGTACTGTATATCAAAACGAGATAACTGATTAAGCCAGGTGATCAACTCGCGTTCGGTTTTACCTCCGTCGTAGGGTGCTATAGCGGCAACCGGTGCCAGGGAATGCGGATTTGTATAAAAATGGCTGTATTTGCTAAAAAAGTGGTTATAGGTTCCCATGGCATCGATACAGGAATGGGCATAGTCATCGCCGGCGACCAGGTCGCGCATGAAAATACCCTCAAAATAGGGCTCGAGGCTGTTGTGGAACATCTGGCACTCAGCCAGACTCAATTGCCATTTTTCCGGGGCCATGACATCAACCATGCGGCTGACGCCGTTATGGCGCTTGCCATATTCGACACTGCTGGGGCGCCATCCCTCGGAAACCGCATACTGATATTTAAGGATAGCGATGTTACAGACCAGATCGCTTTCCGGCATTTCGATTTTATCTTCCATGGCATCAAACTGGGATGGAAATTCATTGTGGTTTTTGGAATGGGGATAATATCCGGGCTCATAGCCGTCTTCGGTGGATAAACAATTGGTATACCGCGCCAGCGTCAGGGCGCCCCGGTGCATATTGAAACAGACCAGCGGCACGTTGTCGAACGATTTGCTCTCTGCAAAGATGATGTCGATCAATTCATAGATTGACCTTTTGTGTTTACGCGAACCGATATTGTCGATCCAAAACCCGTCCACGCCTGCTTCCAGGGCTTTGCGAATCCGGACCCGTTGATAGGGCAACCAGTCGGGATGCTGCGTGTCGGCCATATAACGGGTGATGCCGTAACGGTTATATTTGGCGGCACCATAAGGAATCGGATTGCCTTCTTTGTCGAGTGCATACCATTCTGTCGATTGCGGCAGGTGTTTCGCCACATCTTCATGAAAGATATTGGCTCCCGACATGTAGGCGGTCACTTTGATGCCGTTTTTATGGCATTCCCTGATATAGGATTGCAGAATGTCCCATTGTTTTTGTTCGGTTTCATGCGAGAATCCCACGCTCCAGGTGACCCAAAGCCAGTTGAGTCCGGCGCGTTTTGCCCATTTAACCGTTTCTTTACCGTAAAAACTGCTCACGGCTTTGAGAACCTGTTCCGGATCGCCTTCCTGCCAGTGCGGCCAGCCGGAGAGTTTGCCCTTTTCCGCCTCAATCGGACCACCATCCCAGCGGGCCGTGTGAAATTTTCCGGTCTCGGCCCAGGCGGGCACCAGTTCCGGCGACAGCCACCAGCAATCCCGAGTATTTCCGTCCGAACAGGCCAACAAGAGCAGAATTGAAGAAGATAGAAAAAGTAGCAAGATAATAGAATATTTTTTCATGGAAAAACCCGGAGTGTATTGTCATCTTTTCAACTATAATATAAAAAACGCTGGTTATGATATATAGATAATAACCGTTAAGAACACGTTAACAGAGTGTTAATCACAAACAAATATATTGCATTTTGAGTTGAAGGCGGTTATATTTTGTAGTGGTTTCTCCTGAGCACTACATTTTCATAAATCTCCAGGCATATGGTGAGATATGATCAATAACAAAGACAAACGACAAATATTGGAAAGGATTTTATCCAGTTCGGAATTCGCCCATTCCGATATCAACCAAAAATTGCTGACCTATCTGGTTGAAAAGTCGATCAAGGGCGAGATTCCCAAGGAGACCACCATTGCCATCGACGTCTTCGACAAGGATGTAGCTTTTAATCCGCATGAAGATACGCTGGTACGGGTACATATCTACAAGCTGCGCGAAAAACTGGAAAAATACTATCTCAACGACGGTCGCGATGATGAAATCCGGCTTTGCATACCAAAGGGGCATTATGCCGTCAAGTTTCTACCACTGACGAAAAAGGCAGGATCGGCAAGAAACCTTCGCATGGCATTGTATGGATTGTCATCAGTAGTGGTGCTTTTTTTCATTCTTGTTCTGGTCTTGTATATACACAACGCCCGCTTGCAATCGCGCATCGATGAGTTTACCGTTGTTGACAAAGATGATCCCATCTGGTATCGTTTGATCGGACCACACATGCCGACCCTGATCGTACCGGGGAACAACTTTTTTTTTGCCATGCAAAGCGGGCTTGTGAATGAAACCATCATTGCCCGTTACACGGAGATCAATTCGGTAACTGATTTTAACCAATTTGTGAAATCGCATCCGCAGCTCAGCGACAGTATCTGGGTCGGGGATTATGCGTTTTTGGGCAAGGAGAGTGCCTGGAGTCTGAATCATCTGCTGCCCATCTTTTTTTCGGCTCATAAAAGGATCGAACTCGTCATTTCCTCGCAACTGTCATGGGAGGATTTTCAGAAATATAACATCGTTTATATAGGATCTTATAAATCATTGGGATTGTTGAATACACTTTTAACCAATCTCGATTTTTCCTATACGCTTTATCCGCACCAGATAATGATAAAATCAGATGATGGGGAAGCAAACAAGGTTTATAAGCCGGAAATGGTACGGGATGAGAATTATAACAAGGATTACAATCGCGATTACGCTCTCATCGCCAAGCTGCCGGGCCCGGCCAATAATGATATAATGATCATCGCCGGTTTTTATTTTATAGGGGTTTATGAGGCGACAAAGCATATTTCGGAGCCCGACCTGCTTTATATTCTAAAAGAGTCACTGCAGCGACGCCATGGTAAGGTCCCCGAGTATTTTGAAATTCTGCTCGAGATCAGCGGCTATGGCCGCACCGGATTCAGCACGACGCTGATCTATTCGAAAGAGATCCAGTCGAATAATAACATAGAATGGGGGAAATAAGGGGATTGAGAAAACGTTAATGCAGACCCGGTTGAGCGGCGATAGCTATTCGATTTCGATAATTCGTAAAAATTACTATTGAATCTTTGGGAAAAATTTGTTATATTGATAGACTTGATACTCGGGTCTTTACTGCATAAATCCAACGGGCTCGTAGCTCAACGGTAGAGCAACGGACTCATAATCCGCAGGCTGTAGGTTCAAATCCTACCGGGCCCACGTTTAGAGCCTCTGATTTCATTGGAATTGGGGGCTTTTTTATGGTTCTTCCGAATAATGAGTACTTTTTTAACCGCTGAGAAAACGCCAA
>CAZSOP010000008.1:0-23718 GCA_964608385.1 uncultured Cytophagia bacterium | reverse complement strand
TCTTTGCAGGAATAATTGTCCTGTTATTGATTCTGCTTGGCGATGCCCTCTACGTCATTGATGAAACGGAACAAGTCATCATTACGCAATTCGGTGATCCCGTGGGTGATCCCGTAATCGCAGCAGGATTGCATATCAAAACACCCTTTATTCAAAAAGCGAGCTTTTTCGAAAAACGCATTATGCAATGGGATGGAGATGCCAATCAGATTCCCACTTCTGATAAAAAGTATATCCTTCTCGACACATTTGCACGCTGGAGAATTACCGATCCACTTAAATTTTTCCAATCTGTAAACAATGAACGTAACATGCATAGTCGACTGGATGATATAATTGATGGCATCACCAGAGACTTTATTTCAGAACAACCCTTAATCGAAGTGGTTCGAAATTCAAATCGTAAAATGTTGTTCTCGACGGATGAAGGCGGTAAAAGCGCAACACTCCCCGATTCTCTATTGATTGAAAAAGGAAGAAAACAAATCACCAAAGAAATTCTCGATCAGGTACAGATTCTCACTCCCCAGTATGGAATCAAAGTCCTCGATATCCGCATCAAACAGGTCAACTATATCGAAGAAGTGCAAGAGAAAGTTTTTGATCGTATGATTTCAGAACGACGTCGCATTGCAGAATTATATCGCTCCGAAGGACAGGGCAAAAAGGCGGAAATCGAAGGTCAAATGGAAAAAGAACTGCAGGAAATTCGCTCGGAAGCGTATCGACAGGCACAACAAATCAAAGGTAAAGCAGACGGAAGAGCGACTGAAATCTATGCCAATGCGTTTACCCGAGACCCGGATTTCTACTCGTTCATGCAAACACTGGACTCGTATCGAACCGCAATCGATAGCAGCAGTACCATTATTTTTTCAACGGATTCTGAATATCTTAAATTTATAAAGTCATTTTAACATACTGACTGAATTTATTTAACCGCTAAAAACGCAAAAAAGCGCATAGAATAACACATATTGTTTGATCGTAAAGCTTGATAAAATCAATTACAGTGAATAATAGGAGACTGATACAATCGTTTCCAATAATCATCCCGGCACGGCTAATGCGGAAAAAAGGAATACTCTTTTCGTAAAAGAATGTTAAAGGATGACGTGTGTTCACTCTGCGCTTTTTGCGTTCATAGCGGCTTTGGAAGCCGATGTATTAAACGCGAACCAATGAACTGTCTGTTTACATAACAGAGCTTGCGGAATTATACCTCGCTGCTCTCCTCAAAAACCTCCCCGCGCATGTATTTGCCCCAGACATTCTCAAACCAGGACTCCTCTTGCGGCAAAGGCCGGCAAGGCTTCCACTCTGAGACAAATTTACCCTCTGAAGAGAGAATCGTTTCCAAAACCTTGTTGCGCAAATCCGGGTTTTCCGGCTTGTAGCGCCACGCATCACCCAGTTTCTCCAGAACCGGTTCTCCCGTCTTGTCCATTACCAGATATGATCCGCGGCTGCCGCCGCCTGCCTGTAGATAGGCGCGAACAGCTTCAAGGTAAGCCGCATGGGCGAGAACCAAATGTCTGTTTTGCAAAAGTAAGGGTATCTCGTTGATATCCGCTATGGTTTGTTGATCAAACGTTTCGACCTGCTCATAAGCCTGCTGCAAAGCCTCTTCAACCTGGTGCAATTCGCGAATGTGTGATCCAAAATTGGTCATGCGTTGCTGCAATTCGTCTCTGTAAGACATGACCGTACTTTCTCCTTTATTATCAATAATGCTGCGCAGTTTATCAAACAACACCTGTCCCCGGGAAGCAGCAATGCGATCAAACCGCTCTGAAGAAAGTTTTCCTTCTTTGATTGCCTTTGCCACGCGTTCGGCTGCCCGATAAGAACCAACCTGTCCGGAATTCAAAGCGGAACCGCCGGGACGGTAGACACCATGACTTCCGTTCACTTCTCCCACAGGAAATAAATGCCGTATATTCGATTCCCACCAAATATCCCCGGCGAGCCCCCCATTGTTATGCTGGGCACAAACCGCCACCTCCAGGGGTTCCTTCTCTATATCAATACCATTTTTAGCATAGAGCTCAATTGCCAGGGGATTCATCTTTTGCAGTCGTTCTATCGGTGTTCCGAATAATGCTTGTGAATTTTTTAAATAGTCATAGGCTTCGCTCTCCAAATCTTCAAAAGAAAACGAGCCGATTTGATCGTCTCCACGGGGGTTTTCACGAAAATCCATAAAAACCCGTCGCCCTTTAACCACAGTCTCTATGTAGACCAACACATCGATCAGTGATGATCCGTAGTTGGGAATTTTACGCGGATCAAAAGGCCACTGGTATCCTTTCAGAAAAACATCTGTTGCGAGTTTGCCCATAGATGGAAAATAGGGATTAAAAAATTCCTTTTCCTCCCCGCCATTCTCGTTGGTGCTGATATAGCGCGGAATGACCTGCTGGTAAGTGCCCGATACATTCCAGCGAAATTTAATAGAGGCCAGGCCATATTGGGATTCCGTTAAATTCCGTGCTTTGGCACCGACCTCCAAAGCCAATCCGATGGCGCCGATATGGACTTTAGGATAAACCGAAGTTTTATACAAACCACCGGGTCCCCCCACACCAAAAATAATAGTATTTACATGAAAGAACACCAAGCCGAAATTGTCTCGATCTATGCTGTTTTTGTCTATAGCAATACAGCCGACACAACGATTATCATCAACAAGCAGAGCCACAACATCATGTTCATCATAGACAGGAATATTTTTATTTTTTACCTGCTGATACAGACAGTTGAACATCTGACTCGATGTCCAGGGCCCGGCTGATGTTGCACGTTGCCGCGGGTCGTGATCGGTTTTATAGCCGACAAACCCCCCATAGGCATTATGGGGAAATTGAACGCCGAGATTGGCGAGACGAAAAAAACCATTGGCGGAATGCGTGGCCTCAATCAATGCCAGGTCTCCATGCATACCGCCGCCATCGAATAGAGACCTGGCCATATCAAAGGGAGAATCCGGTTCCTTACCCGCGACCGAAAGCTTATAATAGGTCTGTTTGTCGGAACCGGTGTTATTTGAGGTTCCCCCGCCTACCTTTTCCGTGACAATCGCCAAATTTTTATGTCCAAAAGCATATAAATGATCAGCCGCATTTAAAGAGGCTGCGCCTGAGCCAATGACCAGCGTTTCATATTCATAAACGGGAAAATGATGGTTGTCGAGCAAAAGCGTTCGTTCTTTCATGATGTTTCCTTTATGTTTATTTTGTTACAATCGATGGATATGAAACCCACCATCGACATTGATCACTTGTCCTGTGGAATAGGGAAAATATCCTTTTGCAATACCTGCAACGGCATTGGCGACATCTTCCGGATAGCCCCAGCGTTTAATGGGCAATAAACCCTCTGCAATTAATTTGTCATATTTTTCAGTTACAACTTTTGTCATATCGGTTTTGATAATGCCGGGTCTGATCTCATAAACGAGAATATTCTCTTCTGCCAGGCGGTCCGCAAAGAGCAATGTCATCATACCAATTGCCGCTTTCGAAATGCAATACTCTCCTCTGGCGGGAGAAGAGGTATAAGCAGAAAGAGACGATATATTGATGATGCGCAGATCCCGATCGGGATAGTCTTTCCGGATCTCCGTCATCCAGCCGGCGACGATCTGAGTTAGAAAATAGGGACCCTTTAGATTGATGGATAAAACCCTGTCAAAGCTCTCTTCGGTCGCTTGTAAAAGATCCATCCGCTGTTTGGGTGCCACACCGGCGTTGTTTACCAACAGATCGATTCGGCCAAAGCGATCCTTTATTTGTTCGACGATTGAATGTCTGTCATCAGCCTTTGAAATATCAGCGCGAACATAAAGAAGGTCAACGCCTTTGGCTTTAATCTTGTCGACCTCTTTTTCCACAGTTTCTAAAGGATGGACATCATCAATAACGATGTTAAATCCATTTTCGGCTAATTTTTCAGCAATACCATATCCTATGCCTCGTCCCCCGCCGGTTACCAATGCTACTGGTCTTTCCATATGACTTTCCTTTTTGTTTTAGAACACATACTTTTTTGCCGGGTTTCCCGGATGCCCACTGCTGTTGGAAATAAACCACCTTAAAATCTGTCTGATCTCAAATAATCATCTGATTGAATATACGGATTAGATATGATGGAAGAGCACTTGATCGGGCACCAATGGGTGTAACCGGTGTTAAATTAAATATAAACTCTATGAACCAGTTATTCAAGGATTTTATAAAATACAATCTGCGTGTTGCTTTTTGAGTATCTTTTTGTTATTTTTTTAAAATTATCTTGGCGAGAAAAACAATCAGGATTAAAAGATGTTAACTAAAGCCGTCATTACAGCAGCCGGGAAAGGAACACGTCAATATCCGGCCACCAATGCAGTGCAAAAAGAGTTGTTTCCGCTTGTTGATCTGGATGGAATTACCAAGCCAACCATCCAGATCATTGCAGAACAAGCACTTGAAGCGGGGATAGAAGAAATTGCAATCGTCGTCCAGCCGGGTGAAGAAAAAAATTTCGCTTTGCACTTTCAGGCCCTGGAAAAAGAGAGCAAAAATCCGGGCTTGCATCAACAATCCAATGTCCTCGCCAAGCTTAACAATCGCATCACCTATATACCCCAACCTTCTCAAGAGGGTTATGGTCATGCTGTATATTGCGCCAAACAGTGGGTGGGGGATTCTCCTTTCCTGCTTCTTTTGGGCGATCATATATATATATCCACTGGCTCAAGATCATGTATTTCCCAGGTTGTCGATATTTTTAATCGCTATCAAAAATCAATTTTCGCCGTCAAGCAAACCCCGGAGGAACAACTCCATTTGTATGGCGTTGTCGGCGGAACAAAATTTAATGAAACCCCGCCCTTGTTCCAACTTGAAAATATCATTGAAAAACCAGACATAAAAACCGCGCAAAAACATTTATCGTCCAAAGAGTTGCCACCTGGAACATATTTATCCTTTTTCGGCATCTACGCCTTTGCACCTTCGATTTTTACCGTATTGGGGGAATTTATTGAAAATAATATACGAGACAAAGGAGAGATTCAACTCACGAATGCCCAGGCTGTTCTTTGTGAACGCGAAAGTGCAATTGGGGCATTGATTTCCGGAAAATCATTGGATATGGGTACGCCGCTTGGCTATCTCGAAACACAATTCACGCTAGCCATGAACAGTATTTTTTCCGACCAAATAAAACAAAAAGTGTTGCAGATTTTGCAATAAAGTCCGTATTTTAACGGTGCATTTCCTGTGACGAAAAGGTATGTAAACGAAAGATAGAATCGGAATGAAAATTAAAATTAAATACCTGGATGGTCTCCGGCTCAAGCGTTCAATTATAGCTTCCGCGCAGCGAATTCATATGGAACGGGAAAAGCTGAACAGCATTAATGTATTTCCTGTGGCTGACGGAGATACCGGAACGAACATGGTATCAACCATGACGCATATCGCCAGAGATGCGGAAAATTGTCATGAAACCTCTATAGAAACGGTAAGCCTTTCTATCGCCGATTCAGCCCTGAATGGAGCGCGCGGTAATTCCGGAGTCATCCTGGCTCAGTTTTTTCTCGGACTCGCAGAAGCGACAAAAGGCAAAGTACGATTGACGACTCGTTCTTTTGCTCAGGCCATGAACAACGCCGTCGAGCGGGCCAGAGAAGCCATTGTGCATCCGCAGGAAGGCACCATTCTCACTGTAATGCGGGATTGGGCACATCACCTGAATGAGCGCGCTAAAAATACGACCGACTTTGGCGATCTGCTCCGTGACGCCTTGTACAGGGCAAAAGAATCATTGGCTGACACCCCTAAAAAGCTGCAGGTCCTGTCAAAAGCAGGTGTTGTCGATGCCGGAGCGCAGGGTTTCGTCAATATTCTAGAGGGTGTATCTGATTTTATTGAAACCGGAAAAATCGCAGCCTATCGGGCAAAATCACGCGTTACCCGAAAAATCAAAGCTCTGCAAAATGACCATAAAATCACTTTCAGATACTGTACGGAATGCCTGCTGGAAGGACAAAACATTAACCGGGATCTTCTCCGAAAAAAATTAGACGCTCTCGGAGGTTCACTGATCATCGTCGGTTCAAACCAAAAAGCCAGAATACATATCCACACCAACGAGCCCGAAAAGATTTTCTCCCTGGCTTGTGAACAAGCTGCAATTTCCAGAAAAAAAGTAGACGACATGAAATCGCAGCACAACCACCTGAAAACATCAACAGATCACATCGCATTGGTGACAGACACAACATGCGACATTGCCGAAGAAACAGCAAAAAAACATAACATTCATTTTGTACCGGTCATCATCCAGGTTGGAGAAAAAAGCTACAAGGATAAAACAGAACTGTCTCCGGAGCGTTTTTATGCTCTTCTAAAACATTCAAAAGCAAAAATTTCCACCTCACAACCATCACCGGCATTCTATCAAAATATTTATGACAAAGTATTTGAATCCTATACATCGGCATTATCCATTCATCTCTCCGGTCGTTTAAGCGGAACACTGCAAAGCGGTATGATTTCGGTAAAGAACAAACACTATGAAAACAAGGTTCATTTTGTCGACAGCAAATCCCTCTCCGGTGCCCTGGGACTGGTTGTTGAAGAGGCTGCCTTGTTGATCGAAAAAGGAATGACTGTGAAAGAAATCAAAGAAAATCTGGACAAGGCGATTGCAACGGTTAGATTGTTCATCGCGCTGCCGTCGTTAAAGTATATCATTCGCAGCGGCAGGCTGGGTAAGCCCCAGGGTATATTGGCAACACTGCTGAACATCAAACCCGTTTTAACAAGCGATTCCGACGGAAAAATCGTTCCATGTGCAAAAACATTTGGTAAAAAAAATGTATTTAAAAAAACGCTCTCTCTGGCCATGGATTATGCAGAATCGCTGAGAAACCCTGTTTTTCGAATTATGCACGCCAATGCCAAGAGCAGAGCAAACGCCTGTCGTACGCATATCCGCGAATTGCTGAAAAAAAATGATATTCATATCCTCAAAGCATCACCTGCGCTCGGCGTCTATGCCGGAATCGGGGCTGTAGCGATTGCCGTTATCGATAGAATTGAATAATAAACGAGGTCGTTATGTTTCAACTAATAGCAGTTGTTTTGTTGAGTTATCTGGCCGGTTCGTTCCCGACCAGTATCGTTACGGGTAAAGTACTGAAAGGCATAGACATTCGCCAACATGGAAGCGGAAATGCGGGTGGAACAAATGTATTCCGCGTTTTAGGTTGGAAACCGGGCCTGTTTGTCATGCTCTTTGATTTTTTCAAAGGTTTTGCAGCAACATTCTGGATTTCATTAATCGCATCCGATTTGTCCTTTATCGATTATGGTTCGGTCCAGTTAATCGCCGGTTGCTGTGCTATTTTGGGTCATATTTGGACCGTATTCGCCAACTTTCGCGGCGGTAAAGGCGTCGGAACGGCTGCAGGAATGCTCGTTGCCCTTTATCCCCTGGCGTTTATAATCTGTCTGGCTGTTTTTTTCATGGTCTTTTTTATAACACGCATCGTTTCTCTCGGTTCTATGATTGCTGCAGTCACCTTGCCGCTCGTCCTGACCGTTTTCAAATACGCGCTTGACCAGGAAATCCCGCAAACACTTTATATATTTTCTTTTTTGGTTGCTGTGTTGATCGTTTTCACCCATCGATCGAATATTAAAAGACTACTCAAAGGCGAAGAAAACAAGTTTAAAAGGAACATTGAACAAAAAGATGAATAATCAGTTGAAAATTACTTTTCTCGGAACATCAGCATCTATTCCCTCTGTCAGAAGAAACCTCCCCAGTATGATCATACAAAAAAACGGCTTTTCCATCTTGTGTGATTGCGGTGAAGGGGTTCAACTTCAGCTTCAACGCGCCAATATTTCTCCCTCAAAGATACGCTATATTTTCATATCCCATCTGCATGGGGACCACATATTCGGCTTGAACGGCTTTCTGACCACCCAACAATTATTAGACCGCGCAGCACCCCTTACACTCATAGGTCCGAAAGGCATTAACAAGTATGTGGACTTTATTCAACGCATGTCTTCACATACGCTCAAATATCCGCTGACGATAAAAGAGCTTGAAGACAGTGAAGATTATACTCTGCAAATAGATCACTTTTCAGTCGTTACAAAGCGTTTAGATCACAGCATGCCTTGTCACGGCTTTCGTTTTGTCGAAGAAGACAAACCGGGCAAGTTTGATCAAAAAGCTGCAGAGGCATTAAATATACCGCAAGGGCCCCAACGCCAAAGATTACAGCAAGGCAAAGCGGTTACCCTGGAAAATGGCCGAAAAATTCAACCCGAACAGATTGTGGGACCGCCAATTCCGGGGCGAATAATCACCT
This sequence comes from uncultured Cytophagia bacterium, assembly GCA_964608385.1. Taxonomy (GTDB): domain Bacteria; phylum Zhuqueibacterota; class Zhuqueibacteria; order Residuimicrobiales; family Oceaniaggregativiventaceae; genus Oceaniaggregativivens_A. Next base: position 15,341 of record CAZSOP010000008.1, on the reverse strand, counting down.
ATTGTACGGATACACGTCCCTGTGATGCCGCACTGGAGCTGGCTGACCACGCCAACGTTCTGGTTTATGAAAGCACGTTTTCTCAAAAACACCACGACCGTGCCTTACAAACGTATCACAGCACAGCAAAACAGGCAGCCGAAATCGCAGATAACGCTCAAGCTGGAGTCCTCTATCTTTACCACATCAGTCAGAGAAATGATGAGGAAGAAGAAACCATGTTAAGAGAGGCCCGGGATATTTTCCCCAATTCTTTTTTACCCCAGGATCTTGAAAGCGTTTTTTTGGATTCAATAACATGACAAAGGGAAAAAAACCGGGAAGATATAAACTCGTATTGATTTTAAGCATAGGTGTAATCGCCATTTCAATTGCATCGATCTGGATAAAAGAATGTACCGCCCCTGCTCTGGTCATTGCTTTCTACCGCCTGTCAATAGCATCCGTTTTCTACCTTGGTCTTTCCTATACCCGGGTTAGCACACGACTGAAAAGGAAAAGAACTCCTCATAAATTTCTTATGATCCTTTCCGGCGTTTTTTTAGCTTTACACTTTGCCTCCTGGATCACATCATTGCGCTATACGTCTGTCGCCAGTTCCGTGGTGCTGGTACAGACCAGTCCGATTTTTGTCGCCCTGGGTAGTTATCTGCTTTTAAAAGAAAGGATGAATTGGAGATTGTTTTTAGGTATAACCATTACGTTGTGCGGCGCATTAATCATCGGAACCAACGATGCTTCCCTCAAAGGATCCCAGCTCCTGGGTAACGTCCTGGCTGTTGTGGGAGCTCTCTGTGCTGCCGGCTATCTCATCATCGGCAGACGCGTTCGCGGTAATATGGAAACCATAACTTATGTCGCTATCGTCTATTCAGCAGCCGCCATTACCATCTTATTATTGGTTTGGATAAAACAACATTCTTTGATAAATTTTAGTGCAGAAACATATTTTTATCTTGTTGGTATCGCAATAGGACCTCAAATTATAGGACACACCAGCCAAAATTGGGCTTTAAAATATTTGAGCGCCACCTCGGTTGCCGTCGTCGCCCTGGGGGAACCGATCGGAGCCACGATATTGGCGGTTTTTTTTTTTTTTTAAAAAACGTCCTTGATTAAAAAAGCCGGGGCTGTTTTTATTTTTTCTGGTGTCTCCTTTACGCTATATGCAGAAAACCGTAAAAAAGAATTATTACGTAGGTGTCTTTATGCAAAACCTGGATAAAATTACTCTTGTACATTTTGGCAACAAACATAAGGAGTTGTTCGAAAAAACAGCGTCCAAAGTGGAAGCCTGGCATTGGGTACATATAACAAATCCTCAGAAACCGAATTTAGACGATTTATCCGACCGGATTATCCTTATATCAGATCAGGATCACGAACGGCATGATGGCTGGCAGGAAAACATTTTAGGTAATAGAATATATCATTCGCTTTATGCCATCATCGACATTGTCCCAAAAGGCAACACACCAAAAGCATTTAATGACTTGATTGTCTATGTCAAACCACCGCTGGCGGCATGGGAAATTCTGCAAACCCTTCACCGATTGTCGAGTACGCTTTCCACCAAGCGGGAAATGCAACTCTTGCACAGCTCTCTCAAACTAAGAACTCAGGAGCTGGCCGAGCTCAATCAGATCGGGGTGGCCCTTTCTGCAGAACGAGATCCCGATGTCCTTTTAGATATGATCTTGAAAAAGGCGCGCGATATCACTTCTGCCGATGCAGGCAGTTTGTATTTGATCGAGGAGAATCCTGATCTTGAAGAAAATAAAAATGACTATTGGGCAAACAAGCAACTGCGATTTAAATTGGCCCACAATGACTCGATAAGTTCGAGTTATAATGAATTTGTCATGCCGATTCACAAAAAAAGCATGGCCGGTTATACAGCTTTAACCGGCCGGCCCCTGAATATCGCCAATGCTTATGAAATTTCCGCCGACAGTGAGTTTCAACATAATCGCAGCTTTGATGAAAAGATGGGGTATCGCACCCAATCCGTACTCTGTCTTCCCATGCGCAATCACCGCAATGAAATCATGGGTGTTTTGCAGCTTATTAACAGAAAAGCGGATTATAGTGTGAGGCTGAGCAGTGTGGAAGTCATTCGCCGCCAGGTCATACCATTTAATGAAAAAGGCGTAGAGCTGGCTTCATCTCTGGCAGGGCAAGCTGCAGTCAGTATCGAAAATATGCAACTCTACGAAGAAATTAAAAATGTTTTTGAAGGATTTATCATTGCCTCTGTTCATGCCATCGAGCAAAGAGATCCGACGACGTTTGGCCATTCTCAACGGGTTGCCGAACTTACAGTCGGTCTGGCTGAACAGATCGATCGAACCAATAACGGTCCATATAAAAACATCTCCTATAACCGCGATGATATCCAACAAATTAAATACGCCGGCCTTTTACATGACTTTGGTAAAATCGGCGTTCGGGAAAATGTCCTAATTAAAGCGAAAAAACTATATCCCGAGCAACTGGATCAGATTCGTATGCGCTTTCAATTGATCACAAAGTCCATGGAGATCGAAAATTACAGGCAAAAACTCGCTCTGGTCTCAAATAATGGAAAGAAAACAATTCAACAGGAAATAAAAAAATTTGACCGGGAAATTCAGAAAAGAAAAAATGAACTCGAAAACTATCTTTACATCATAGAACAGGCCAATGAACCTCAAATCCTCCAAGAAAAGGTACACGAAAAAATCGTACGCCTCGGCCGGAAATCATTTAAAGAGAACGGAAATTTACATCCCTATCTGACGTCAGAAGAGATAGAATTTCTTTCCATCAGCAAAGGGAGCCTGAGTGCAGAAGAACGCCATGAAATAGAGTCTCATGTGACTCACACCTATAATTTCCTTAAAAGAATACCCTGGTCCTCAAATCTGAAAATGGTGCCGGAAATCGCGTATGGACACCATGAAAAACTAAACGGTAAAGGATATCCCCGTGGATTGTTAGCCGATCAGATTCCACTACCGGCCAGAATGATGACAATTGCTGATATTTTTGATGCTCTAACGGCCTGGGATCGCCCTTACAAAAAAGCTGTTCCGGTAGAAAAAGCATTGGACATTATCCTATCCGAAGTTAAAGCCGGACAAATTGACCCCGTATTGTTTAACATTTTTCTCGAAGCGAAAATTTACCAATTGGTGCAAAGACCTGAAGAAAAACATCAATAAAATAGTTGACTATTTTATTGTAAGACGTTATATTTACGAACTTGTCTGCAACACCCTTGTCCGGTTATCGGCTTTTTAATCATATAATAGATATACTAAAATCCAGCATCAACAAACCAAATGGTTTTATCACATTGCTGAATTACAATGGCTGGATTCAGCAATTCGATAACCGGCATCAACTGTCTCGCATATCCAGGTTTCTATATACTTCCTCAACCAATGTTCTTTACTGATATTATTCCTTCAAGATATAATTTGATAAATGAAGATAACTTAATAACCGGCCGCCCATGAACAGGTGCATAAACATGTCTATCCGTCTGCAATCTTTTTTAAGGAGTATATTATGAATCCCCTAAGCTCAGAGGTTTCCGATTCTCGCAACCTGCTTGTTGGCATCATAAAAGGGTACAGCGGTTATGAAGAACTTGAAAAACGTGGGCAATCAGATCGCGATGTAAGAGAACATTTGGAAAAAAATCTGGAACACCTTCAGGAAAGACTCGGACATCCTCCCAAAACCTCGGATCATGAAATTCAGGAAAATGTAAATCTGATTTATCAAAAAACAAGACGCAAAATAGACACAATTTGTCAAAGTTTGAAAAATCCCACATATGAAGACTCTACTTTTTTTTCAACAGCAAAAGTGAACAAAAGAGTCATCAATCAATTATACAACCTGGAAAGCTCGTTACTCAACAACATGCAAACCCTGGCAGATGAGCTGGACGGTCACGTCGGACGTTCATTAAAAGCCGATGAAGTAAATGAGCATTTTACTTACTTTCAGGATTTTATTGATAATTTTAGCCAGGATTTGTTCGAACGAGAAGCTTTAATACTTGCATTAGAAGAATATTAAGAAAAATCAATTTTGCTGTTCGCCCGGTCGGCAGGAAGAGAAACCGTCATCGTGGTCCCTTCTCCCAACTTGCTTTCTATGGCAATCTTTCCGGAAAAATTTTTGATAATATTATAACTCACCCACAATCCCAAACCGGTTCCCTTGCCTTCGGGCTTTGTCGTAAAAAAGGGTTCAAAAACGTGGGATATTTTATCAGAGGGTATCCCGTTGCCATTATCCGTTACTGAAACAAATACACTGTCCTGTTCCGCCCATGATTTGATAATCAGTACACCATCTTTATTGTCTTCCATCGCATCTGCAGAGTTGAGAATAAGATTAATCAATACTTGTAGCAATTGGTCAAAGCTGGCTTTAACCTGGGGCAAGTCCGCCGACAATTGGGTCGTTATTTTATGATGTTTCAGCCTCGTATCATATTTAATAATATTAAGAACCTGTTCGATAACATGATTTAGATAAATTCTCTCAATCACAGCCGTTACCGGACGGGAAAAATCCACCAATGTACGCACTGTGCGGAAAATACGATCAATCGACTGCTGAATGAGCGATATCTTTTCGATAAAAAACGGATCAGTGGTGCGATTTTTTAGCAATTGGCTCAAAGAGGAGATTGCTGTTAAGGGAGCCCCTATTTCATGTGCAATGCCTGCTGCCAACGTACCAACAGCGCTTAATTTTTCCGATTGCATCAATTGCTGTCGTAGCCGCTCCTGTTCGGTGATATCGCGTGAAATGACACTACTGCCGATGTAATCCCCGCTTTCATTGCGAATAGCCGTCCGCGTAATTTCCACGATAAGGCGTCTGCCACCCTTTGACAGCCTCTCGGTTTTATAATTTCGAATAAAGCCCTTTTCTTTCACCACACCATTTATCCACTTAATCTCCTTGCGGATCTCCGCATCCGTTGGTGCAATCTTGTCGATCGATTGGGTAATCATCTCCTCCTCTTCCCACCCATACATGCGTTCAGCACCACGATTCCATTTTAATATTCGATCTTCAACATCCAGGATAATAACAGCATCGGCAGCATCATTAAAAATATTCTCAAAATACCGCTCAAACGTTCTCAGGGTGATCTCGTGCTCCTTTCGCTCCGTAATGTCATCGATTAAAACGCTTGCCCCTACCAGCTTGTCCTTTATATCCAATAAAGGGGCAATTTTAAGGTTAATTAACCTCTCGCCGCGATGAGGGGTTCTCTGTTTAACCGAGGTCAGTTCGGTTTCATCACCATTGGTCATTGCATTATGTATTGCCAACAAAATATATTCGTCTTTTTTGTATACCGAAACAACCTCAAAAAGATTCTGTCCAATGGTTTCCTCTTCTGAAATCCCGTACAAGCGCGTCATTCCCTTGTTCCAAAATATGAGGTTGTAATCTTTATCTATGAGAAAAAGGCCAATGCCGGCAAAGTCGATGGAAAGCAATCCAAGCTCTCTGGCGCGAAAATCCTTTGGTAGAATAGAATCGACATTGCTCTGCCTTGATAAGGTTTTAATCAGTGGTTGCAGAGCATCATTGAGATATTCAAAGAATTCCAGACTGTTAAAAGCCGTCTCACCCCGTACCACCTCGGCCAATATCACATAACGGGAAATAAGTATGCTTTTTATGATGCACTGATAGGGATTGTTCACCTCTGTTTCCAAAATCGAGACGCTCTTTCGAATACGATTAATTGCCAAATCGAAATCAGACTGGCAAAAAAGAGCCTCCAGACCGGAATAGAAAACCCCTACCAATTGTTTACGTTTATGGACATAAATGCTTTGTGGTATAAGATGAGAAATTCTGTTTTCCCAATGTTCAACAATATTCTCTTTTCGTTCCAGTAAAAGTTTTTCAATCTCCTGATTCAAAGACTCTCCTGTAATTCACTAAAAAAAATAAATTTGACTCTTGTCATAAAGATGAGTACATTAAATTTTTATATAACTTTTAAAATAAGCATTTTTATCAAAAGGTACAAATTTTTTACAGATGAGGATAGATTCAATGAGTGCAAATTTTTCCGGCCGTAAAGGGCCTCTGCTGCTGATCATTATGGATGGCATGGGGAATGGTAAAGAATATGACGGCAATGCTGTTTGGCTCGCCGATACATCCGTCCTGGATAAGTTGAAACAAGGCAAGCTGGTAACCGAACTACAGGCGCATGGTGACGCCGTTGGTCTGCCGACCAATCAGGATATGGGTAACAGCGAAGTGGGCCATAATGCGCTCGGCGCAGGACGCGTCATAGCACAGGGAGCAAAACGGGTAAATCTGGCCATAGACTCGGAAGACATTTATAAATCAAAGTTATGGCAAAAGACTGTTGAACGAGGCAAATCAGGACACACCGTCCATTTTTTAGGATTGCTGTCAGACGGTAATGTTCATTCAAATATCAAGCATCTGTTTGCCATGGTAAAAAAGTGTGCGGACGCGGAAATAAACAGCGTAAGAATCCATGCTCTGCTGGACGGAAGAGATGTTGATGAAAAATCCGCCCTGGAATATATCAAACCGACCGAGGAACTCCTTAAAAAGCTCCGGGAAGAAAAAGGAGTGGATTATAGAATCGCTTCCGGTGGCGGTAGAATGGTAACCACCATGGACCGCTATAATGCGGATTGGGATGTGGTGAAAAGGGGTTATGAGGCCCATGTACACGGCAAAGGCCGGAAATTCGAATCAGCAAGCCAGGCTATACAAACCTTTTATGATGAAGACCCCGAAATCACAGACCAATATCTATCCCAATTTGTTGTCGCAGACAAGGATAAAAAACCGGTGGGCAGGATCACTGATGGCGACGTGGTCATTAACTATAATTTCCGCGGAGACAGAGCGATAGAAATATCGCGTGCCTTTGAAGAAAAAGACTTTATTGAATTCGATCGCGGCGATGCACCGGATGTTCTCTATATCGGCATGATGGAATATGACGGAGATTTGCATATTCCAAAAAATTATCTCGTTTCTCCTCCGGAAGTGAAAAACACGGTTTCCGAATATATTTGTGCCGCGCAAATCCACTCGTTTGCCATTTCAGAAACACAAAAATTCGGCCATGTGACCTATTTTTGGAATGGTAACCGTTCAGGATATATCGATAAAACTCTTGAAGAGTATATAGAAATCCCTTCTGATAAAATTCAGTTTGATAAAAAACCAAAAATGAAGGCACGGGAAATCACCGACAAAACCATCGAATTATTGAAATCCGGAAAATACCGATTCGGTCGTCTCAATTTTGCCAATGGAGATATGGTTGGACACACAGGGATTATCAAAGCAGCGATAACAGCCGTTGAAACGGTTGATAAATGTGTCGGCAGGTTACTGCATACTATTGATGAATTAGGTGGCACAGCCATTATCACATCCGATCATGGCAACGCCGATGAAATGCTTTCAGTTAAAAATGGAAAGAAAAATGTCAAAACAGCACATTCTCTCAACCCCGTTCCTTTTATTATTTATGATCCCAGCTATAAAAATGAATATAGAATGGCCGACATACAAAATCCGGGCCTTGCAAATGTAGCCGCAACAATTTTGAATCTCTTGGGAATCGAAAAACCTGAAAATTATAATGAATCTTTAATTGCGTTTGACGATCGATGAAAGAATTTATAAAGATCAAAAAAAATTCAACAAAGATGATTTTGCTGGTTTTTGGCGGCCTTGGCGGCGTCCAGTCCGGCCCCAATCTTCTCACGGAATTACAACAGGCGCATTCGCCCAATCTCGACGCGATTGTGCGCAAATCCATATGCGGACTATGGCATCCCCTGGGACATGGCCTGACACCGGGGCCACTTGTAAGCCTTCTCTCATTATTGGGATATGATGTTTCAGAATTGATCGCCGAAGAAAAGCAATTGCGACCTCTATATAATCAACTGAATGAAAATCCGGCTGTGCTTGAAGACCTTTTCAAACTCATACACCTTACACCTTTTGACAAAAAATTTGAACTCAATCCTGTCCTCTTCAGCAACAATCCACGCGTGAGACAAATATGTTCCGGTCTGGGATTTCAAATAATAGAAAATGAAATCGACAAACCAGAAGCGCTTTTAGACCTCTTGATTGAAAAAAATCCCCAAGACGATTTCATTTTTATCTATATAGATGAAACCAACCGTTACGGTCAAAGTGGGGAATATTATGAAAAAATTAAAACCATTGAAAAAATCGATCCCAAATTGCCGCAGCTAAAAAAAATCCAACATGATGTGCTCGCCATTACAGGTGACCATTCCACGCCGACAGAAATGCTTGAAAATAGCTGGCATCCGCTCCCTGTATTGATACAGTCACGATGGTGTCGATATGATACCATACAATCTTTCGACGAAGTAAACTGCGCCCTCGGAGGTTTAGGGTTTATAAAATCAAGTGAGTTTATGACATTACTCATGGCCAATGCCCATCGTCTTGACACCATCGGCCCCTAGATTCCTGGAAAAACCCCGCTTTTATCAAGACCAGAGCACATTGTTATCATTGTTTCCGAATAAAGCAGACCGCAAACCCTGCAGCAGCCAAAATTTGACCTTTCGACAACACCAACGCTATGTATATATTCAAAAAATTACAATTCAAAATAATAAACTATAACGATGAGAACATCACATGCTGGTAAAATATATTGATCATACCGCAGATACCGGTTTCATTATCCACGCCGAAAGCTTGAAAGACCTTTTTACCATCGCAGCGAAAGAGATGTTTAAAATTATTTGTCCTGATGACACGATCAAGCCTGAAACAAAAAAGAGACTCACCGTGAGTGGTAATACCAAAGAAGAGCTATTGGTGAATTGGCTTTCCGAACTCAATTATTATTTTGAGACGCAACGCATCCTTCTGGCAAAAGTGGATACTCTGGAGGTTGAAAATAAAGCCCTGGCAGCATCAATTTATGTTGACAACATCGATTTGGAACGACATTCGATCGAAACCGAAATTAAAGCAGTAACCTATCATCAACTCTATCTTAAAAAAGAAAAAGGATTGTGGAAAGCGCGAATTATTTTTGATCTGTAATGAAGGAGAGGTTATGCAAAGTAATACCGTAAAAATAAATAATTTTTGTTTTGAAATTCCCAAAACCGGTAATATGCATGTGCCGGCAAGAATCTACGCCACCGCGCATATGCTAAACGACATATTTCAGGATAATGCACCAGAACAAGCGAAAAATGTTGCCTGTCTACCGGGAATCGTGGGATATTCTTTCGCCATGCCGGATATTCACTGGGGATACGGATTCCCGATCGGTGGTGTTGCCGGCTTTAATTTAGAAACCGGGATTGTTTCTCCTGGTGGTGTAGGTTACGATATAAATTGTGGCGTAAGACTGATAAAAACCAATTTGCGGCGTCAGGATATCGGTAATCACTTGAAACCACTGATGAAAGCGCTTTATAAACGCATTCCCAGCGGCGTCGGGTCAACAGGACCGATAAAACTCAACAAGAAAGAAGAGAAAAGACTATTGACCAAAGGCGCCCGATGGGCCATTGAAAATGGCTATGGCAACGAATCAGACCTGGATAAAATCGAAGAAAATGGATGTATGGCAGATGCCGATCCGGACCTGACAAGTGATCGGGCGTTGGAACGGGGAAAAGCTCAAATTGGTACATTGGGGTCCGGAAATCATTTCGTCGAACTCGGATTCGTAGACGAAATTTTTGATTCCGCCACAGCGCACGTTCTTGGATTGCAAAGAGATGGTGTTACCTTAATAATTCATACAGGATCACGCGGATTTGGCCATCAGGTTTGTGAAGACTATATAAAAATTATGCTTAAAGCCACACAAAAATATAACATCGACCTACCGGACAGACAACTATGCTGTGCCCCTATTCGGTCGCCGGAAGGCAAAAATTATCTTTCAGCTATGGCCTGCGCTGTAAATTTTTCTTTTTGTAACCGGCAAATAATATCTTGTTGGGCGCAGGACGTTTTTAGGTCAATTTTGGGATCGTCCGTCGAGCTTGACCCTGTTTATGAAGTGGCTCATAATATCGCCAAGATAGAAGAACACACTATAGAGGGCGCTAAAGTTTCTCTTTGCATTCACCGAAAAGGAGCGACCCGCGCCTTTGGGCCCAATCATCCGGCAATTCCTCAGGCCTATCAACAAATCGGCCAACCGGTTTTAATTCCAGGGGATATGGGAAGATACTCCTATGTCCTTACCGGAACAGAAAAAGCCATGAAAGAGACTTTTGGATCCACCTGTCACGGCGCAGGCAGACGGCTGAGCCGCAAAAAAGCAAAAAAAGCGGCGCAAAATCGCGATCTTTTTAAAGAACTGGAAGACATGGGAGTTGTGGTCCAGGCATCCAGTCGCGCTACCGTTTCCGAAGAAATATCAGAGGCGTATAAAGATGTAGCCGATGTTGTCGACGCTGTATCAGGGGCAGGACTTTCGAATAAAGTGGCAAAACTCAAACCATTGGGTGTGATTAAAGGATGACGAGAGCCTATAAAATGGCTCTAACGTTCATTCCCGGACTGCAATGAAAAGGTAACCGCTACATCTTTTACAGGGAATATTATTTTTTGTGCCCAAAACAGTTCTAAAAAGATTGATCGCGAAAATCGCCTTCATTTTCAGCATTGTCCTGCTTGCCGTTTTCATTGTGCGAACGGTCATCTTCATGCAAATTGTCGCTTTCCCTGGAAGGTGTTGATCCGTCAGTGTCCAAATTTTCCCTGTCGTCCTCAACTTGAATCTGTTCCGCATTTTCCCCACTCTCTCGAGCCCTCTCGTGATCGTACTCTACTTTGTTTTGATCGTCGTCATTTCCGCCTGTGGGTGGGTGTGGAGCATCCTCTTGGGTGGTTTCAGATGTCTCTGTTATCTGCTCCGATCCCGATTTGTCTACCAGATATTGGATCCACTGAGCATTGATCTGAACCGGTAGAAAGTTTTTAGCAGGATTTGCATTCGGCATGGACTGTAGTTCGCCGACAATCAAAATCGCATCGCCTTTCTCCAAATAACGATGACAATGTAAAGCCTGTTGCGCCCACACGACAATGCTGATTTGGCAGGTTTCCCGTTCCAATCCTTCGCCGGGCTCTTGTGGTTGCTATAATAAAATTGGTAACCGGTACACCTTTCTTGGTTTTCCGCAGGGGAGGATTATGTACCAAACAACCGGAAATCATGCATTTATTCATGTCCGGAAAAGCATATACCTTGTTTTCCTTTTCTATAGTATTGACCTTATCATCCACGACCTACTCCTCACATTTGATTTAGAAATAGAGTTAATCCCGCTTCTGCGGATGGACTAAATTCTTTGCTTTTATCACGCAGCAAGGCGGACAATTGATCATAATCTTTCTTCAAGTAAAGAATGGTTGTATACTCTCCCCTGTCCTTAGCCCCCCTGGCCAGGTCGAAAATTTCCTTCATCGTCAGAGAACAGTGGGTTGTAAAAAACAACTCGGGTTTTTGATTTGCGGTAACTCTTGCCAACCCAATACAAATGCAATCCTGTAGATGCGGAGGCAAACCCAGTTCCTCTTCCAATTCCGTTTTTATGGCATTAAAAACATCCGGGGCTTGATTCAGAGAAGCCGGTGTATCCACGTGCCCTCCGAAAATATCAAAGCAGCCAGGATACTCCCCAACCGAATGACTGCGCTTCATGTATAATAAGTACTGATCGTTGCTAATCACGATAGAGCTTATCCCAAGTGCCCGGCAGATATGCTCGCCACCCCATTTTTGCTGTATATGATCAATGTGGTCGTTTGAGTATAAGAGAGTTCTATAATCCGTTTTACCTAGCCATAATGTCAGCGTTGAATTATCCAGCTTCCATTTGTCCAGACGCGCCAGCCGACCATTAAAATGTTGATTGTTGAACTGCTGCCAGTAGTCAATCATTTCTCTTTTCAGTGATGGTGGAAGCGGGGAATCCGAGGGAAACCACAGAATTCGAACTTTATCCTGGCCAAGATTTGTACTGAAAAGTATTTCAAACCGCTGATAATCGAACATTTTTAAGCAAAAATTCCTTCCAACCGCAGAAGAACCCTTTTGATATCAAGACCGGAACTATAACCTCCCAATTTTCCTCCACCTGCAATCACACGGTGACAGGGTAGCACAATGGGAAGCGGGTTGGCTCCGTTTGCATTCCCCACCGCGCGGAAGGCTTTGGGGTGTTCTACCACCCCGGCCAATTGACCATACGTCATCGTTTTTCCGTAGGGAATGGCGCCTAATGCAGACCATACCTTTTTTTGGAAAAGCGTCCCTGTCTTAATATCCAGGGGAATTTTTAAATCCGTATATTCGCCTTTAAAGTAAATGTCAAACTCTTTTTGCCAGGGACGAAACAGATCCGGATTTTCAACAATGTCTGTATTATACCTGATTCTATATCTTTCTAAAAAAAAGAGTAAATTCTGGGATTGTAAAAATTGTATATGGCTCAGACCATTTTCGGTTCCGACGAGTAACAGGTGCCAACTGCCCTTTTCATATAGCGAATAATACAAAGCAATTAACCCTTTACAAAAACCTTCTTATCCTTACCCAGGTCCCTCGCAGCCGGCGTTACAATGGTTTCAGATTTGATCCGTATTCTTTGTTTTCGTGCCATTGCCTGCCGGACATCATTTTCTGTAATCAATCTTTTGCTGGACATTTCAGTGTACAATCCAAGGCTGCTCTGCACCACGAAAACGGAATCCCCGCTTTTTAACCCTGCGGCATTAGCTTCATCCGTATCAATATGCAATTGAGCCAAAAAAGTGTCTTTGACGCGTATCAGAACATTGCCCATAATCATAATTCGTGATTCCGCCGGATCGCCGTCGCTCTGTTCTGCCGGTGCGACAAATACTGTATCCTGATCCTTGACGCCTATTTCAGCAGCTTGTTCCGGATTGATGTGGATATGGCGGCGGGAAATCATAATGTTTTCGGTCAAGATAACAGACCCGGCCGGACCCTTTAAAGTGATCGACTCTCCCTTCGGAAGCGCTGCAAACTTACCTACCGGCGGATGAATACCAAGATGATATGTATCTGTTCGGGATATTTCGACTTGCATGCGCGCACGTAACGGTCCGAGAATCCGGACAGAAGCAAATTTGCCTTTGGGACCAATCATTTCCACACTCTGCTCTGAAGCAAATTCGCCCCGTTGCATTAGATCCCGATAAACGGTTAATTCGCTACTGCTCCCGAATAGCTTGTCCATCACGTCTCGGGTCAAATGCATATGTCGATTGGAAACGCCAACAGGTATCAGATTAGACAATGTAATTTTCCTTTTGTTGCAAATGCTGTAAATTATAAAGATACAAAGTAAAACTTTAAGGGTAATTTGTCAAGAGAAAATAACAAAGTGTTCTATTTATCCCCCGATAAAATGATAAAACTGTAAGGAATAAGAGGGATTGTATCACCTGGTTTGGCATTGCTCACTGTGCCGGACCATATCCCTTCGGGCTCCGGCTTGAAAGGATTTCGCGTTTTGGAAAAATGATTAAAAGAGCCGACCACATAAACTTCTCGGGCATGCGGTGCCCATACACGAAACCGATATCCTTTACAAAGTCTCCGGATGCCCTTACCAATTGAGGATTGTTGCATAGAATACCTTTATTAAATGTTGCTCATGGTAAAACATTAACCTTAGCTACTCTTCCTCTGCATATTTGGTTTGTTGCAAAAGCACAACCAGACTAATCGCACCCAAAAGGGTAGCCGGAAATGCCGACCCAATCCCCAGCGGAGCAATCGCCAGCAAAAAAACCGTACCACCGAGTATGCCCAGACGGAAAAGTTTGTTATGACATAACAGCAAAACACCAACCAACAACTGTCCAATTGCAATGGTTAATACCATAAACTCCGTGTACTGGCTGAAAAAGCCATAAATAAACCGCTGGTACAGATCAATGGCAGGAGGACCAAAGCTTTGCACATAGATGTCCGGTTTTGATTGACTAAAGAACAAATTGATTCCCCCGGCTGCCAGAAAAATAAACGCCCAGAGATATTTGGCCACGATCGTCCAGCGAAAAGAAAAAATCAATAACAACAATGCAATCGAATTACTGATCAGAAAAGGTAATAAAAAGTCGTTCACATATCCTCCTTCGCATCACCGGTTATTATCCCTTTATAACGATTCACATAATTGGTACAACGATGACGCATTTTTTCAATGACATCATATCTGATTGGGAATCAATTCGACAGAGAAAACACACATCCATATTATAGAATCCTGTTTAAATATACTATGGCATTAGCAGGATTTCAAATGCTTTTATCAAAATTTTCTGTTCCCATGATAAATACGAAACCGGATGAATTACCCCCTTGCCCCCTCCTCCTTTGGCTTTTTCGTGACGATGTGGTCAAAAACTTCAATCGCAATTTCATAACCAAAGCCGAGAAAAAACCAATCGGTAGATTCCCCGGTAAAGAGCGACATTTAAAAGTCAGTAATAACAGATAATGAAGCGATCCTGCTATGACAGACATGAATCCGATCAATGCAGCCAAAACCAGAGGACGGATTGCTACACCATGTGATACGTTACGATCAAAAAAAAAAGCCGGATCAAAAAATGATCCGACTTTATGTTTTCAACGTCGGCCTTATAGCGTTTTCTCGGTACGAAACGCGTTCAACGCCTTCATGTAATTGGCTCGTTCAAAAGCTCCCGGTTCGGCAACTGATTTTTGACTCATGCTTCCCTTGAGCTGAGCAAGCGATTTATATTCTTTCTTTTCCAGCCAGGATTCCATTTCTCGCAATATTGTTTCGAGGTAATCCGGCCCGTTATTGAGCAAAACAGCACAGAGTTGGGCAATATCAGCGCCGGCAGCAACCATTTTAAGGGCATCGCTTGCCGTGTGAATGCCGGTTGAACCCGCCAGGCCGGCTTTTAATTTATCGCTCATAATAGCAATCCAGCGCAAAGGCAGTCGCAGGTCTTTTGAGGTAGACAGCACAACCCCGGGCGTTACTTCCAGTTCTTCTAGATTGAGATCGGGTTGATAAAAACGATTGAACAAGACAAACCCATCAGCCCCATCATCTTCAAGAATACGAAGCATATTGGCCAGAGAGCTAAATGCAGGGCTCAATTTCATTGCCACGGGAACGGTAACAGATTCCTTAACCGCCTTAAACACAGATCTATACCGAGCTTCTATGGTTTGACTGTCGGTATTGGGGTCTGTGGCCAAAAAATAGACATTT
>CAZSOP010000007.1:21515-25255 GCA_964608385.1 uncultured Cytophagia bacterium | reverse complement strand
GCCGAGGAAGCGATCAGGGAAAATAATCCTCATCCGCAAAACCGTTGGTTCTCGCTCAGTTTACCGGTTCATGATTTTTTTGCCGCAAGCAGCGATACAATACGGCAGGAAAAAGCAAAAAATCTCTTCGATCTTATCTCTCCCGCTGCGCTGCACCATCCGCTCGACGGCCGTCAAGAACTTGAATCCATTCTTAAAGATTTTCTTCGTGATCAAGAAGATGCCCGGTTCGGGCTGGAAGCCTTGCGATGTTTGCAGAACAATAATATCGAAAAATTGGCGGAATTATTACTGGCTCTGATGCTCGAACATCTGATGCGATTCTCGAATTCATTCGACCTCGAAAAAAAAGAAATGAAAAACAAACAACTGGCAGACCTTGTGGTTTTGTTACCGCAAAAATTGTCTCTTGCTCTGCTTTTTATGTTTACCGTTTCCCGGCAAAAGGAAGCATATCAGCAAAACTCGGGGAAAAAGCATCAAGACAAACTTTTGAACATTTTAACATTATGTTTTGTAGCATTTTATCATCAAATCGGAATTTACGAATAACAAGATGATCACAGCTGATAAACCTCACAAAATAAGGAGGCCATAATGGTACATGAATTCGTTAATGAACCTTATAGCGATTTTTCTCTGCCGGAAAACAGAAACAAGCAAGAAGAGGCATTGAAAAAGGCTTCTGAACAGTTTGACAAAGAATATCCACTCTTCATCAACGGAAAAGATTTAAAAAGCGACCGTACCATGAAAAGCATGAATCCCTCCCACAAGGATCAGGTGGTGGGTACGTTTTACAAAGCGGGAAAACGAGAAGCTGATATGGCCATGAAAGCGGCTTTGAATGCATTTGAAGAATGGCGCTGGGTTGAACCCAAGGAACGGGCCATCGTATTGTTAAAAGCAGCACAGATTATGAGAAAACGCAAAGCCGAGGTAAATGCCTGGCTGATCCATGAGGTGGGAAAAAACTGGCTGGAAGCAGAAGCCGGCACGTCGGAGGCAATCGATTTTCTCGAGTTTTACGGACGGGAGATGATTCGCTACAGCGAGATAAAAGGGGTTTACCCGTTTCCCGTGGAATATCCGGAACTGCATTATATACCCTTAGGGGTTGGAGTGGTTATTCCACCATGGAATTTTCCTATCGCCATTTTAACGGGTATGACCTCTGCGGCAATCGTTACCGGCAATACTGTCCTGCTAAAACCTGCCAGCGATGCCCCGGCAATAGGCTACCAGCTGGTGGAGATTTTTAAAGAAGCCGGCCTGCCGGATGGTGTATTGAATTATATTCCCGGCAGCGGCAGCGAAATCGGAGATTATCTGGTTCAGCATCCCCAGAACCGGTTTATCTCCTTTACCGGCTCGAAAGAAGTGGGGTTGCGCATCAATGAGCTGGCGGCAAAGCCCTCACCCGAACAAATCTGGATTAAACGGGTGATAGCAGAGATGGGAGGTAAAGACACCATCATCGTCGATGAAACCGCAGATCTCGAAGATGCAGCCAAAAATGTGGTGGGTTCTGCCTTTGGCTACCAGGGACAAAAGTGCTCCGCCTGTTCGCGTCTGATCCTCCTCGATAAAATTTATGATGATTTTATTGACATGGTGGTCGAAAAAAGCAAAAAATTGACCATTGGAGCGGCTGAAAATCCGGATCATTATATGGGACCGGTGGTCAATCAGGCCTCTGAAGAAAAAATACTCTCCTATATTGATATCGGCAAAAAGGAAGGCAACCTTATCCTGGGCGGTGAAAAAGCAGAGGGTAATGGTTATTATATCAAACCGACGATAGTCAAGGATATCCAACCCGGTGCCAGAATGGATCAGGAAGAAATTTTCGGACCGGTTTTATCGATACTCAAAGCCAAATCCTTTGAAGAGGCTCTCGACATTGCCAATAGCACCGAATTCGGTTTGACCGGCTCGGTTTATAGCCGGGATCGATACCGGATTCCGGTGGCCAAGAAAAAATTCCATGTCGGCAACCTCTATATCAACCGCAAATGCACCGGCGCCATGGTGGGCGCACATCCGTTCGGCGGATTCAACATGAGCGGCACCGATTCCAAAGCCGGCGGTGAAGATTATCTGGGATTGTTTATGCAGGCAAAGTTGGTTTCGGAGAAGCTGAGCCAGTAGTTAACTCCAACCATTAAAGTTTCTACTCCTTCCTTAAAGCCCCCACTTAGCGGGGCTTTTTTTTTTGTTTAAAAACATACAAAACTATTAAATATTCTATATAGTCATTCTCGATTTGGCATAGTATTTGATCATTACTATTACAAACAGGATGAAATAATTCATAAAGAGATAAAAAACAAAAATTAAACAGAATCAAAAATATAAAAATGAGTTTTACATGCCACAATTAATGAATTTTTGTTACTCTTATGTCCCAAAAATATAAATCTTTTTTAAATCAAATAAGGAGAAAAAAAATGAATCACAAAATGTTGTCGGGAATTGCCCTACTGTTTGTAGCTGTCTTTCTTATGAGCATGCCTGTAAAAAGTTCAGCCCAGTATCAAATTGACGTTGATACCAGGTTAAAACTGGTAGATCTCACTTGTGATCCAGGTTCAGGTACTGGTCAATTCAGTTTCTATATTCAGTGCAAAAGCCGAACAGGAACGAGTTGGGAAGTTGCCACATGGCAAAATTGTATTTATTTTCAACCGCCCCTTGCTACACAGGTTACTTCAATTAATTTTAGTGAACGGTATTTTGATGATCCGGCTTACACTGTCAACGAAGCTATTGCCTGGTCTGGTGATGTTCCATCATTTCCTGATATATGGGTAAGGTTGGGTTATAGCGCCAATTCAGCTATAACCACTCCTGCTCATGATGAGTGGTGGGATGTGGTCAAAGTTACTGTAGATTTCACTGTTTCAAATGATTATGGCTCAGTGACCTGGTTAGCCTCAAACAGCCTTGACTTTCCCCCATACTACAAAGTAATCCTTACTGGTTCAGAGGCTCATGAAGTACAAGCTGACGAACTCGATGAACTCAATAATATTCCCTTAGACTGTTTTGGAGAATATAACAGCACCGGTAAAACTGATGCCCGTTATGATTACAATGCCGACACCTACATCGGTTCCGATGTTGACGGCGAAAACATCAATGACGCGCCGGATGATCCTTTTCCCGAAGGAGACGGGGTTTCCATTTCAGGACAGGCCGGAGAGACAGTCAATTTTGATCTCAATGTTAACATACCATCCGGCACCGAAGCTTATCTCATGGCCTGGATCGACTGGGATAATTCCAATACGCTTGAGGCAAGCGAAGAGGTCTGGAGCGTTCCGCAACACATTACCGCTTCCGGTACCCAATCCTATTCAGTCGATATTCCGGGCGGTACAGCAGCGGGGAACTATTGGATCCGATTCCGTCTGGCCAATTCCGCCGACCCGGCAAATGCCACTGATCCTGTCGGCTATTATCCTGTAGATGGAGAAGTGCAGGATGAAGAGCTTCAGGTTCAAACACTCGACGAGATTGATATAGAGGTTACCAAAACCGTTCAAGGTGGTGTTACCGATGTCGTAGTGGATGAACATTTGACCTATGATATTACAGTCACCAATAACGGCCCGGCAGAGGCGACGAATGTTTACCTTTACGAAAACTGGCTCTACAACATGGATTACCACAGCCATACATCAACCACGCCACCCAGCGGAGCAACCTCCACTTATGATCCGGGCAGTTATGAATGG
>CAZSOP010000007.1:19989-21415 GCA_964608385.1 uncultured Cytophagia bacterium | reverse complement strand
ACGCCACCCAGCGGAGCAACCTCCACTTATGATCCGGGCAGTTATGAATGGTTTATCGATGCCATTGGAGTTGGAGAAAGTGCCACCTTGTCAATAGAAGTGAGTTTTAATACGCCCGGCACATATACCAATTCAGCCGGATTTGATCGTGCAGATCAAGCCGATACCGATCCCACAAATGATATAGGCATCGCGCCTCCGGTCAATGTGGCTCAACAGGAGGCCGATCTGGAAATCATTAAAGGCGCTAATCCTACGATTATGGAAGTAGGAGATCAAACGACCATGACGCTGACCTGTATCAACCACGGACCCGAGGATGCAACCAGTATTGATGTCTGGGATGCGATTCCGGCTGGTTTTACTTTAAGCAGTCAATCCGGAGACGGCTCTTATAGCACCAATACATGGACGATTCCGAGTCTGACCAGCGGCAGCACCGCCCAGATCGACCTGGTTTTGGATGCGGTTACAGCCGGTTACTATACAAATTGGGCTATTCGACAAAACAGCACACCAATTGATCCGAACTGGCGCAACGACCGCGATACCGAAACATTGATCGTTTTGCCTCAACAACCTGTTGATTTGGCAGTAACGAAAACGGTTTCACCAGAGTATATACTTGTAGGCGAAACTGCTACTTTTACCGTTACAGTATCCAAAACAAGTATGTCAGACCAGATCTATGGTATTCAGATACAGGATATCTTGCCTGAGGGCTTGGTGCTGCAAAACGCAACACCAAGCCAGGGAACCTATGATTCTAACCCCACAAGTGATACCTATGGTATCTGGAGTGTCGGTGACCTCACCAGCAATGGATCAGCCACACTGGACCTGGAAGTCACAGCAGGCCATCAAGGATCGTTTGCCAATCTGGCATCGCTGGAAAGCTGTGACCCGGCTGATAATAATCAACAAAACAACAGTGATGTTGCCATTCTCAATGTCGGTCCGGATGAAACCGACCTGACCCTGACCAAAGATGCGAATCCGACCAACGTGGAAACCGGCGATCAAGTCGTTTTTACGCTTCAGGTGAGTAATTCTGCAACTGGTCAAAGCGTAGATGGTGTAAAGGTAACCGATTTTCCAAAAACCGGATTCACTTATGTCAGCCATAGCAGTTCAAGCGGTCACAACGATTTCAACTGGAGCCGTGATCAACACAACTGGAATATTGGTACGTTAGCTCCCGGTGAAACAGCAGTTATTGAAATCACGGTTACGGCCCCTGATCAAATAGGTACATATCGTAATTGCGGTGTGATTTCGCGTATGTCACTGATCGATCCCAATGTACAGGACAATGTCGATTGCGTTGATGTAACGGTTGTACAGGGTGGAGAACCGAGTTTTCAGGAAACGGAAAAAACCGATTCCTGGATCGACAATGACAGCGATGGTACGCTTTCTGTCGGTG
>CAZSOP010000007.1:0-19889 GCA_964608385.1 uncultured Cytophagia bacterium | reverse complement strand
CCTCTTTTCAGGAAACCGAAAAAACCGATTCCTGGATCGACAATGACAGCGATGGAGTGGTTTCAATCGGTGATCAAATCGACTATACCATCAGTATCGTCAATTCAGGCGGTGAAGCGGCCAATAACGTCGTCTTTACCGACGACATTCCGGACAACACCGACTTGGTCGCCGGTTCGATTGCCACAACACAGGGCACTATTGTTTCACAAGACCCCACTATACAAATCGATATCGGTACCATGGATGCGGGCGCCACAGTGACGGTAACGTTTAGCGTCACCGTTACCGCTGATGTTTCACAAATCGAAAACCAGGGATTTGTCGATAGCGATGAAACCGATCCCGAACCAACCGATGATCCGGATACCGGTCAGGACGATGACCCGACCGTTACCCGGGGTGGAGCTGGCGGTGTTATCGATTCGATGCTACGTCTGATCGAAAATGATCAGAGCGAAGGACCCGGTGGCCGCGGTCACCTCACCTTTGAGGTGGTTGCCTGGGCTACAGATGGTAATACGTATATTATTTCGCTCTATGATCCGGTCATCGAATTCGACTCGACCTTACCGACGTTGAATCCGGTATTTACCTATTCCGACCAATACTTTAACAATTATACCGGTGTCGGCAACGAAACGGAAGATCTGGTAGCCCAAACCATAACTTTTGGTTATCAATACAACGCTACCGGTTCCATGTTGACTCTCACCGGTAGCGAACAACGCGTTCTGCTGGTACAAATCGATTATGATATTGTAGAAGGTGAAACCGGTTGTATTCAGTGGGCCCAACCGCATGTGCCCAATGCTTCCTATGAAGTCCTGGGTGAAATGAACGAAGACTTGACCGGTGCTCTGCACGATGACCCGGATCTCTGCCCGGTTGAATATCCGATCGAGCTCGCATCCTTTCAGGCACAGGTTCATGGCGGTATGGTTGTTCTGAACTGGGTCACCCAGTCTGAAACCAATAATCTGGGATTCTATCTCTACCGCTCGGAACAGAAAAACGGCAATTATCAGCGTGTAAATTCAACGCTGATTCCCGGAGCCGGTAATTCTGAACGGATAAATCACTATACCTTTACCGATGATGAGATCAAGGTTGGCAAGGCTTATTACTACAAACTCGCTGATGTCAATTATAATGGCGAGCAGGTATATCATGGCCCAATCAGCGTGGAAATTTCCTTGCCGGAAAAATTCAGTCTGGAGCAGAATTTCCCCAATCCGTTCAACCCGGAGACCACGATCAGATTCCATCTGCAAAAGAACGGCTTCTGTACCTTGTCCATATACAACATGAAAGGACAAAGGGTAAGAACCCTGGTTTCACAGAACCTTAATGCAGGAAGTCACAGTGTGATCTGGGATGGCAAGGACAGCAACGGCAGAATTCAATCAAGCGGCATTTACATCTACAAGATGAAATTTGATGATCGCGTAGAAAGCCGCATGATGGAATTTATCAAATAATAAAAACAAACCAAAAAAAAAAGGCGACAAATCTTTTGTCGCCTTTTTTTATCGTAAAAATCGATATGAGATAATCACGGGGATCAAATAAAAATCGGCACCTTTTTAATTCTGGGTGACATAAAAGTTATACATATCCACATTTTAACCCCTGGCAGCTCTAAATCAAAAAAAACTTAAAAGTCTATTTTTATTACACATAAAAAAGAACTTAACTTTGGCATTAATCTTGCTATAAAAATAGTAGAAATCACGTATCGAAAAGATAAATAATTTCCAGGTAATAACCGGTTGACATGATTATTGCAATATATGTGTAATAGACTTTGTTATTACAATCAATAAGCAAAAAAATAATAATTAGAGTTGAGTATAACCATTGTCCCTGGTAAAAAATATATGACACACTGTCATAAAAATGGGACAATTAACCGAATCCGGTATGCAAGAGATACGATATAGCATTCAAAACACTGATCATTTATTTGTCAAAAGGCCAAAACAGGATGGTTAAATGCCCAGAATAAAAGCGCATTCTGATTGAGGGTTAAATAAAAATCTTGTTAATTATAGAGTTATAAAACAATATATATTGGTATGGTTTTTGATTAATTAATGACAAACCGGAAAGGAGGAAAATTTAAAATCATTTAAGACGTTAATAAATTAATTTCAGGGCAAAATAACATTAGCAAGGAGGACCTCATGAAAAAATTATTTACATTGTGCATGGTGATACTGTTGGTAATCGCATTCACCGCATCTGCTTCCGTTGATCTGGAGCTGAATGGTGGTATGGAAATCGTGCTGGAATGGGATGATGGGATGTCAAACAATCCCTCTAATCCTGACAATCCAAACGATAAATACCCGGTTTATATCGAACTCAGCGGTGAGTTGATAGAAACAGATGGCTATGTATGGGGAAAAATCATTTCAGATGAAAGAACCAGCCATTCGGGTTTTGCCGGCTGGGCTCCGCAAACAGATATAGCTGATGCGACTACGGTAATGCGGTTTACGAGCCCATCAACGGCTCCCCATGGTTACGGTTCCGGCAATGCCGAAGGCCGGCGCTATTATCAGGTCAGCTATGGCGGCGGCTCCGATATCACCAGAGACCTTGTGGTAGCTTTTAACGCCACCAATGACGGCGTCACCAGCGATCCCATTCACGTCTGGATAGACGACGGCACGGATGAAAGCTGGTACCAACCAGGCGGTTCAACCTCACCGGTTTCTGCCACCGCAGCCACGGTACCTAGCGGTACTTCATTTTGGTTTTTTGGACCGGCGGATATTGCGCGGCTATTTATTAAAATTTGTTTTGAGGGAGCAGCGCATGTACCGGAAAATGATTATATAAGAGAAACCCGAATAGCGGGGCAACTTATGCATACCGAATTTCGATATTATTTGGATGAATTGGGTTTAATCGGATTACCTAATCAATCACCGTTCAGAGATCAATTAACGACCTCTTTAGATCCAATTCCAGAAGAAATTGTAGATTGGGTATATGTTGTTATAAGAACAGATGTGATGGATACAAGTCCTGCTTCACAACTTTATGAAACCAGCGCTTTCGTAAATAAAGAAGGTGATCTTTTAGACTCAGAAGGTACATATGGAGTAGCAATTCCAGATGTAAGCGGGGATGCTGAAGTATATGCTCTCGTTCGCAGCAAAAATCATCTTACGGTATCTACACATCCCATTCAATTGAATGATCATACTCAGGCTTCACCTTATGATTTTACGACAGGAACAAATATGTCTTACCCCGCTGTGGGTAGTCATGGTATGACAGAAGACCCCTTGGAACTTACAAATGGCGCCACAGTAAATCCGGCTACTGTCTATGCCGTCAGAGCAGCAGATGGAGACTTGACAAGCGGTCATTCATACGTTGAAGGTACAGACCGGTCATATGCCATTAGAGAATTTCATTCATTTGGATATCTGCAGACAGATTATGATTATTCGGGTTATGTTGAAGGCCGAGATGCTGAAATTCTTGTCAAAAAGGCTTTCCATAGCTATACTCTAATTCCAATGAATGCAAATCTCTTGCCTGCATTTCCGGATGCCGAAAATTAATTTTTATTTAGAAATAAAAGGAGGTTTATAATGAAAATTAAATATTATTTGTGTTTTATATTGATTGTATTAATTTCCCAATCTTTTGCGGCAATCGATACCAGACTTACCTTTGTCAGCAATTATACCAATCCGGCTGACTTGAAGGCACATATGGTTTTTGATGTTGAAATAAGAGGTGATGGAACAGCTGTACCACTGGATCTTATTCAAAACGCAATTCACCTGAACGAAAATATTACGGCAGCACTTGACACTATCTATTTTAATAATTACTTATTGCCAGATGAAGAAGATCCATCCACAGAGACAGGTTATCAACTTGGAACTCTGTATACCATCTTACCGGACAGCATAGCAACCTGGATTAGGATTATTCATATCCATATGTCAGGACCAATTTTTGTTATTCCAGCAACAACTGAATGGCATAGATGGTTTACTGTAGAAGTCGTGTATAATCCCAACGCTGAAACAGGTACAGTATCATGGTATCCTGATCCTATGCCACCTATTTATATGGTCTTCAATGATAGCAATGAAAGAATAGAGGGCGTAGAATTACCCGAACCCCCTGAATTATCAGATTTTACACTAGAACCAATCGTAGTCCCTGTCGAACTCAGCTCCTTCGAAGTCGAATCCGTCGATGGACTGGTCGAGCTCAAATGGGTGACCGCATCGGAAACCAACAATGCCGGTTTTTATATCGAGTATAGCGACAGCGAAGAGGGTCCCTTTACCCGCTTGAACAGTGAAATGATCAGCGGACTGGGAACCGACAACAATGGCCGCGATTACGCCTTTACAGACGAATTCGGCGAAGTTGGGGAAAAACGATACTATCGCCTTGTCGATGTCGATTATAACGGCAATATGATGACGCATGATGTGGTTTCCACCACGGTTACCGCTCCCAAAGAATATGCGCTCGAACAAAACTTTCCCAATCCCTTCAATCCAGAAACCACGATCAAGTACAAGGTCAAAGAGGCGGGAACCGTCAATATTAGCATCTATAATATGGCCGGACAACTCGTTCGTACTCTGGTCAACCGTCAAATGAAACCGGGTTCTTACGATCTTGTCTGGGACGCGAAAGACAACAACGGTCAACATGTCTCCAGCGGTACCTATTTTTACAGAATGCAAGCCAACAATTTTTCAAAGGTACAAAGAATGCAGCTGTTGCGTTAGTCCCCAACACAAAAATTGTTACAAATTATAAGGGTTATCTTTTTACTATAAAGGTAACCCTTTTTTCTTACCCCCCTCCCTTCTTCACAAGCTTTTTCCCTCCCTGATGAATGGCATACTAATTGCATTTTAACAAATGATTGAAAAATGACAAACTTTAAATTATTGTTTTATAATGACCTTACCAAAAAAGTGACCACCATGCCGCTATTCATTGTGGCATAGAGTCAACACTTTTCTCTTGCAAAGGAGGCTTGTGATGAAAAAGTCCATTCTAATGCTTCTGATGGGATTTAGCATCCTGGTACATGTTGCTATCCTGCCGGCTGGACAACAAATCTATCCCAAAAGTCAAAATAATTATGCATACTTTCAAACCAATGGAAGCTATTCCGAAATCAATAACGGGGACTGGTGGACCAACCGACACCACGGCAATACCACCCACTTGTATAAAATCGTGGTACCGCAGTCGGTATCACCGTCCTTTGTCTTGGCAGTGGATGTTTTTGATCCGGAATCGTTCCGCACCAATAACGATCTTGATGAAATAGATCCCCCAAAAATAGGGGGCAATGGCAGGTGGGATGACACCTATTTTAGAGTTCTTTCACCAAACGGTACTCAAATTGCGTTTTTAACCTTTGCACCCGAAGCGACAACATCGGAGAGCTGGGTCAATCTTTTTTCCCAGGCAATCGGCACTTACGGAAGCGGAATTTACAGGCTGGAAGTATGGACGGAAAGAGATGATGAAAACGGATACAAACTGCGCATTCAGGAAGATGACCCCGATGGTATTGCAGAGAGCGGCGATGAAATATTGCTTTATTCCGAAAGAGCCTCTTTGCAGGTACTTACCCCGGACCCAACGGAGACCATAGTCGTAGACTTTTATGTTCCGCTCATGGATGAAATGCATATCTATAATTTCGACATGGATGCCAATTTCGATAAAGTGGATCGCTATGACATTATAAATCCATCCGGAGTTACAACCCCCGGGATGCCTTCAGACGACGACGTCTGGAATTCAGACCCTCCGTCGGTAAATTTTCCGACGAGTGGCGGAGATATCTTTTACGCGCCGGAGCCGGGCTTCTGGCAGGCCGAAATAGAACTCGAAAATCTCAATCAGATTATATTTTATCCTCCGCCCTTTCCAGACCAGTTGCAATATCCGGAATTGAGCATCGACAAGAATGATTCAGAAACAATAGTGGAGCAGAATGGTGAATACACCTATACCATTCGGGTGACCAATATCGGGGCAGCAACGGCTTATCAGGTTGTGGTAACGGATGAACTGCCCTCTCAGATCGAATATGTCTCGGCCAGTCACGGTGGCGTGGCATCGAATGGAAATACCCTGGTAACCTGGTCGCTGAATGAACTCGCTCCTTCTGAAAGCACAGACCTCTCTCTGACCTACCGCGTCCGGGATGACGTCAACGGTTCATTTGAAAACTGTGCAACCGTTGAATATGAAAATGCCATGGGAGATTCGTATGATCCGAAAGAAGACTGTGACATCAATCAGATCGAGGATGAAAACTGGCTGCTGGGAGACAGAGTCTGGGAAGACCTGAATCAAAACGGTTTACAGGATACCGGAGAACCCGGCTTTGCAGGGATTGATGTCAATCTTCTGGATCTCGGCGGCAATATCCTCGCCACCACAACCACCAATGTCGACGGAGAATATTTTTTCTTCAACGTCGCGGCCGGAGAATATAGAATAGAATTCATCCCGGCTGAAAATTCTTTTTTTACCTCTCAAGACATAGGAACAAATGATGAAATCGATTCAGACCCGGATGTCGATACCGGTTTGACAATAGCCTTTACTGTTGTTGAGGGCGAATCACAATTACAATGGGACGCCGGATTGATTCGCAAAAAAGTCTCTGATTTAAAGGTTTCCAAAAACGCTAGCGAAGAATATCTTACTCCCGGAGAATTCTTTTATTACACCATTACCGTTATCAATCTCGGCCCCGATCCGGCTGAAAATATTCAGGTTATCGACGATTTGCCGGCAGGCATCACCTTTCAACATGCTACACCGGCAAACGATGCCGGTCCAAATCCCCTTATCTGGAATTTTGACCAACTCGATGTGAATGAACAAATTTCAATTACGATCTATGCCCAAGCAAATGATCAGGTGCTCGGCGGCATGGATAATAATGTATTCGTCTCCTCTGAAAATAAAGATCCGAATATTGATAACAACTCCGCCTCTGCACAAACACATACCCTGATTCCCGTAGAATTAACCTCATTTACAGCGACATTGGTTAACGGCATGGTTAAGCTCGAATGGAGAACCTTTAGCGAAACCGATAACGCCGGCTTTCACCTCTACAGAGCCCCCTCCCGTTCAGGACCCTATGAAAAAATCACCCGTGAAATGATCGCCGGTGCGGGTAATAGTCAGGCAGAGCATTTCTATAGTTATATCGACGACACTCCATTGGAGGGAACCGTTTACTATAAACTGGCTGATCTGAGCTATGCCGGAGATCAGGTATTTCATGATCCCATAAGCATAAACCTGAGTACGCCGAAGAGCTATCAGCTGCAGCAGAATTTCCCAAATCCCTTCAATATGGACACAAAAATACGTTTTCATCTTCAGAATAACGGTTTTGTAAATCTGAGTATTTATAACACCAAAGGACAAAAGATAAGAGAACTTGTCACCAGCAATATGCCCTCGGGATATCATACCATTTCCTGGGATGGAACAGACAATACAGGAGCAGCTGTTCCGAGTGGTTCTTATATCTATTCACTAAAAGTAAACGACTTTGAACAAATGCAGAAAATGATCCTTATTAAATAAAATCGGGATATATGATCTAAATATCATGCAGCATCTTGTGCAGGATGCTGCATGATATTTTTGATTCATGATTGTAAAGCAATGAAAATTTCCATCACACAGTTTCTCCTGATTGTCTTGTTGAGCGTTTCGATCGCCCAAACGGATAACAATCCGGTAACCAGCCGGTGGGTTACCGTCGATCAGACCGCCAGGCCCATCCATGAACCTTACAATGCCGAGAAGGCAATGTATCAGCTGCAGAACATTCAACCCCTGAAAAAATACAACAAAGGCAACAGGAGAATTTGTGTGATCGTGGATGCCGATGTATATACGGATATCGAAAATACATTGGATGTGTTTGTACAAGGACTTGCTGCGGATGGCTACTCGGTACTCGTATCCACCTTCGGTTCAGGCACAGCGGAAAATCTGAGATTATACCTGACAACGCTATATCAGAGCGAAGAATCCCTCGAAGGGGCGATTCTGATAGGCAATTTACCCTATGTTATTTATGAAATGATGCAGACCTGGGAGGACAACAACAGCCGTTATGCCCCGGCGTTTGAAGATTTCGTTTGTGATCTCTATTTTATGGATTTAGATGGTGTATGGGAAGATTCGAGAAATGAAGGAATGCTTGGGGCCAATAATAACAAGCTCGACACGCATAGCGGCGATCGATCTCTGGAGATATGGGTTAGCAGAATTAAAACCGATAATTTGCCGCTTATTGGGCGAGAAACGGATCTTTTAAATACCTATTTTCTCAAAAATGACCATTATCGTAAAATCAAAAATTTCCCCCATAAGGTTCTGATCTATAACGATGATGATTGGAGCATCCTTGCTGGAGGCGATAAAGACAATTTTTCCCAAATCTATCCTGAAAATCAAATCGTAACGGTGAATCATTCCGAGGAAACCAACCGAACAAATTATATCCAGAATCACCTTTTACAGCCATACGAGCTCGTGCATATTCGGGCACATGGCAATTCCCAAGCTCATGTCTTTTATCAAAACGGGCAAACGCTCTACAATAGCGTCGATGTTTCGGACTATGTTGAAAATGATCCACAAGTCTTTTTCTATTCTCTATATATCTGTTCTTCGAGTGATTTTATCCAATCCAATAATCTGGCAAATATTCTGACCTTTAATCCGGATTCCCCGACATTGTTGAGTTGGGGTAGCAGTAAAACCGGCGGGCTTTATAAAGAAAAAAAACTATACAAATACCTGGGGGATGGTGAAAATTTCGGAACAGCTTTTAGGCTTTGGTTTAATGAAACCATTAAAAGGTTTCCAGAAGAATCGCCCCAATGGATTTATGGTATGATTCTTTCAGGAGATGCTACCCTGAATCCTCTCTATTTACATGATTTTCAGGAAAAAGAGCTCTTTTCCGATTCTCCGGTTCTGGATTTTAAGGATATCCGATCCCTGGATTTGGATGCGAACGGCAAAATGGATATTATGACAACAGGCTCTAACCATTCCAATTCCTATGCCATCAGAACTTATCTTGCTTTGAATAATCAGACTTTTATTTCTATGCCCAATCATATTATTCCACCAACGCGCGGCTGTGCTGCTCTGGCGGATATCAACGGGGATGGTCTGGAAGATTTAATGATTTCAGGGCTTTATACTGATGGCTATAAGACTCTGATATACATAAACAACAGTGAACAAAACCAGTTTTCCGGCTTTACTAAAATCGATCCTGGCATTAAAGGTGTAACCAACGGATGTATATCCGCCGAAGACATTGATAACGATGGTGATATAGATATATTTATCTGCGGCTTGTATAAAGAAACACCGGCGACATTTGTATATTTAAACACATCTTCAGAATCATATTCATTGACATTCGAAGAGATGGAAAGTGGTATCGATGGTCTTGTGTACGGTGAAAGCGCCTGGCTGGATATTGACGGTGATTTGGATAAGGATCTCTTCCTGACCGGTTCTGATCTCTCCGACAATGGTTCTGTTCGCTTTTATATCAATACACTGAGAGAAACATCCGGAGATAAAGCCTTTACGGCAGCGCAGATCAATTTTGACGCCATGAGATTTGCCAAATTTGCCTGGCAGGATTACGACCGGGATGGAGACGCGGATTTGGCAATAATGGGACAGTCGGAACATGGACCAAGGGTACTGCTTTACCGTAACCAGCTCCTGAACCAGAGCGCAGGCTTTTCCCGCAACGACTTTGCCGACTATGCCGGAGGAGATATTGCCTGGAACGATTATGATAATGACGGATTTCCGGATCTGTTTATCACCGGAGAACATGTTCCCCGGCAATATTTTTCCAATATTTATCGTAACAAATCGGCTAATGAATGGGAAAAAACATTTGCCCCTCACGGTGTCAATGGAGGCCTGTTTTCTTTTCTGGATGCGGATCACGATACGAAATGCGACTTTGTGCTCGTCGGTAAAGGCGGCATTAACAAAATATATTTCAACAAAACTGCAGAGAACAACAATCCGCCTGACCCGCCGACGCGGTTGCAAGCCCAGGTGTTGGGCGAGAGCGTTACCTTTACCTGGCAAGCGCCTCATGATGATAAAACCCCAAAGCAATCTCTGAATTATAATCTTCGCGTCGGCACAACACCCGAAAGTGCCGATATTTATTCACCCGGGACTGCTTTTTCTGATCATTCCCTGCCAGGAAATATAAACCTGAACACCCAATGGCGTCTTTATCTGGACCCGGGGGAATACTATTGGAGCGTTCAGGCGATAGATGGTGCCGGAGCCGTTTCAGAATATGCCCCGGTGAAAAAATTTGAAATTATCGATCAACAGGTTGTCTATCTGAAACTCTCCCTTTTTCTTGAAGGATTTTTTGATCAGGAAGAAAAAAAAATGAAAACAGCTTTCAGCCGAAATAAAATGCTTCCTGCAGAAGCCCCTCATCAATCCCTCAGGTTAGAGCTGGAGGAAGTAACTGATCATATTATCGACTGGATCAGTATAGGTTTTATTAGAAACGGCTCCGTCTCTACTTGTGATTTTTTACTGGATCAAAATGGAAACGTCCTCTCCCCTGAAACATTAACGTCATATTTACAACCGGATCTGGATCCGGGAACATACGATATAGTGATCAGGCATCGAAATCATCTGCCTTGCGAACTATTCTCCATTACTTTGAGCAATAATGTTCTCCGGCAGATAGATTTACGATATGTCCCGGAAAATGTTAGAACAAAAAATAACATAAAGTGCTTGGGAGAAAATCTCTGGGCCTTGCGGGCGGGTGATGCCAACCAGGACGGCATATTGAATCTGAATGATTATTCCTCATGGTTCCGGGCTGCGTTGAAGGAACAACCAAATTATGTTCCGGAGGATTACAACGGAGACGGCATGGTTACCACACGGGATTATCTGCTATGGCATAACAATTATATCCATATCTCTTCCCACTAATTTGCCCTCCATTCAAATTTTTTACTGGCATTGTTTAAATTATTTAAATATATTACGATTGGCGATCAGATTTGACGATTGGATTGGCAATTTCGCTTTTCGGCAGGGCAACAATTGTAATTGGGCATCAGAAAAAACCATCCCGCCATCGTATCCATCCGTATTATCCTTCCTTTGTTTACAATTTTGTCCGCCCAATGAATTAGCGAGTTCATCTTTTTATTGGGAGGTATAAAAATGAAAATGGTTAAAGTTCTTTTTATCATCGCATTGCTTGCCGGTCAGGGGATTTCCCAGACATATCAGGCAACCATTCAGCAAATTGTAGCGGATAATACCCTTGTCGTTGATCTTTTATTCGAAACAACAAGCGGCACCCCCGACCGATTGGGTGATGCTGTTCTGACCCTGTGGTATAATGATCAGGCACTCAGCTTCATCGGCAAGGACAACCGCTATGATGGCTTGTGGGATGCGGATTATTCTTCTTCTTACCTGCAAATTCACCCTGAAGACCATTCTCCCGGAGTAATGGTCCATATCGTCAAAACCGGCGAGGGACAGGGTGTGGCCATTCCGTCCGCTCCGACAAGAGTTATTCGCCTTTTATTCGAAATACTCGACCGCGAAGCGGTTTCGGGTATACAATGGGATATCTCCCACTATACCAGTGTTTACGATTGGCAGGATAATTTTATCAAATACAAATTCACCTGGATCCAGCCAGGGGCATTCCCTGTACCTGTCGAATTGACAAGTTTCAACGCCATTCAACATAGAGACGGTATACAGATAAACTGGACAACCGCTTCCGAAACCAATTGTATGGGTTTTGATTTATTGCGCTCTACCCATCCTGATGATGGTTTTGAAAAAATCAACAAAACACTCATCCCTGGTGCAGGGGATTCTCAAATTGAACACTCTTATTCATTTATCGACGGGGATATCCAAAATGAAGAAACCTATTACTATCAACTTTTACAAATCGATTATAACGGCAATACATGTCTTTACAACGCTGCAGAGGTTTTGTCGTCTTCACCCGAAAAACTCGACCTGCTGACCAATTACCCCAATCCCTTTAATAGCCGTACAGCGATCAGCTTCCGGCTAAAAGACAACAGCCATGTCCAACTTGAGATTTATTCCCTTACCGGAGAAAAAGTGGCAATCCTGCGCTCTGAAATGCTGGAAGCTGGAAATCATACCAGCGTTTGGAACGGTCGCAATGATGTCGGTGAAACCGTTGCCTCGGGCACCTATTTTTATCGCCTGAAATGCGATTCAGAGAGTTCAACCCGAAAAATGCTCTTTTTACGATAAACCCGCTCGCTGAACGATATGGTCATCAAGCCATATCGTTCAGCTACATATTCTCCAGAAAAGTAACCAGTTTTTCCATGCTGCCGTAATGATCAGGACTGAACTTTGCAGAGTCGCGATTTTTTTCAAAATCGCTCACCAGAAAAGTATGCATACCAACGGTTTTTGCAGACAAGTCATCTATATGATCATTGCCGATCATCAGACAATCCTCAGGATTTATCCGCATCATCTCGGCGATTTCTGTATAATACGCCGGCTGAGGTTTGCTGGTATGCATGTTTTCGATATGGGTGATCAATGTGAACAATGAGGCGTTGATTCCGGCCCATTTCAACCTTTCTAAAATAGCTCTTTCAGGAAAAACTGGAATGGTGGCCAATACCAATCCTTCGCTTTTTTGATATGCTGTCTCAACTGCTATACGGGCTTTTGGAATGTTGCGAGTCACTTTGCTGATTTTGCTGAAATCGGTTTCGTAATACTTTTCCAGTGCCGCCGCAATA
This sequence comes from uncultured Cytophagia bacterium, assembly GCA_964608385.1. GTDB lineage: Bacteria > Zhuqueibacterota > Zhuqueibacteria > Residuimicrobiales > Oceaniaggregativiventaceae > Oceaniaggregativivens_A. The sequence continues at coordinate 6,987 of CAZSOP010000007.1, read as the reverse complement.
TCTGAAAAACGCGTTGTGGTGTTTTTTTCAAAAGCATCGATAAACACCTGTAACAGAGTTTGGGAGGATGGCTTGGCCATCAAAACGGCACGAGTCGCGGTATGGAAAATAGAATAAAAATCATCGTCTGGAAAATAATGAGAAATATGAGGCGTTAACGTTCGAAAATAGGCTGATAAAAATTGGTCGACGTCATTCCGCAACAGTGTATCGTCGAGATCAAATAAAATAACCTTATACTTCATCCTGCGGTCCTTATTTATAAATCATACCTGCAAATGTTACCAGTGAAACCTGATCATCCATCGTAGCCCCTTTATAGGCAAGGCATTCGCCCTTTTCATCACCCTGCAGACAAAACAACAGGGAGATCAGAGCGGAATAACCACATATTCTGTATGGGTTATCATATTCAGCAATGAGTTGATGAAAAAATTTAATGTCCCGCTTTGATAGCGCATCCAGAATCAATTTATCATTCTGTTCCACTTTAACGCGGAATTTGGAGGTCATGTTCTCGGGACCGCCATATGCCGGACCGACATGGGCGAAATCCACAGAGGCGATCAAACAAACCCTTTTACCGCTCTTGTCAACGGCACGTTGAATAGCCCTGGTAAAATCACAAAAACTGGAATACTCTAAGGAATTTTGGTTTTGAAATACAGTATGAGAAAACGAAGTGAGGACCGGAACGATTTTAAACTTTGAATGGATATAGTGTTGAAGAAAAATAGTTTGGAATTCAATACTATGCTCATATCCATGACTCCACTCGTCCGCAAAAACATCAAAGCCACAATCCGACCGGATAGAATCTATGATTTCATTATCCGTTTTGACGATTCCAAATGGAGTTTGAAAATCCTTATTGCTAAGGGTAAAAAGATTCTGAAGACCGCGGTGAGCGACACCAAAAACAATATAAACATCCGCCGGACGGGCTTGAGACAAAATCTTATAAACATTGGCATATACCCCTCCCCCAAGGCGAATATCAATATGCGGAATAATTGCAGCGCGAATATCCAGGTCAAACACAGAATTGACAAGGGTTCTGTTTACAGGTATTTCCCTTCCATATTGATCAATTTGTTTAGACAGGTGTTGCGGATCATCGCTGTAGCAAACACCCGCGTGTTTCGGATAGCGATAAGGTAGCAGGGAATAAACTTTGTTTAATTTCTGAATTTGACGCTCTGAGCGGGAATTGTCCAAAAAATAATGCTCATCCAGAACATAGATAAGATCATCCAGTGTTTTTTTAAAGAGAAATTCATCGAATTTTCTCTTGTAGGCCTGTTGTATATCCATATGCGAATGCATACCGTCAAAATACTGTAACGTATAGTAGATATCCGGCGATAGCCATATAATTTTAGACGTCAACCCCCAGTTATCTTTTAATCCGATGAGTTCTTCATTTTCATCCGTTTCGGCATAAACAACCTCAATGCCTTTACGTAATCTTGGATAAAGCCTGAATTCGCTATTTTCCGTTTTCTTGTGGGTTCTTTTAAGAGTCACCGTCTTCTTTTACCCAATAATAATATTAGGGATAGAGTAAATACTTGTCTCTTTGTTTTTTAAAATGATCCAGCAACGGTTCCCAGGCCGCAATAATTTCATCTGCAGGGCTTCCAAGCGACAATTGTGCCGTGATCTCCCTGGAGCCCAATAGTTTACATAGCCATTGTTCACGTAGCTCAAAATCATCCGGAAACAACTGCTTCATTGCACACAGCAAATGGACTCCGAATTTAACCGACTCAAAATGTCCTATATCTTTAATACAAAATGTAAGACCATTACAACTCTGTCCTTCATATTTTGGGCTGGAAGCAACGCCGGGTATACTCGAAGGTACATAGGAAACAGTATCCAGGCTGATGCTGGTAAATCCTCTCATTTCCATTTCACTTTTAAGAAGAGGCGCGTCTATCCAGGGAGCCCCCATAATCTCAAACGCTTGCATCGTCCCCCGCCCCTCTGAAACATTGGTTCCTTCCAGAAGGCCCATGCCGGGATAGAGAATGGCACTCTGTATGGTATTAATGTTCGGAGATGGTTTAATCCATGGCAACCCGGTCTGGGTATAAATTTGATGCCGTTTCCAGTTTTTTATTTCAATGATTCTCAAATCGACCTTTCCATTTTCAAGCCAATCTTCACCATTAAACATGAGGGCCAGCTCTCCTACAGTCATGCCGTGACGCAGGGCTATTTGTTGAATGCCGACAAACGATTGGCATTCAAGATTTAATACAGGACCTTCAACAATAATGCCATTAATGGGATTAGGCCGATCCAGGACAAAGAATATTTTGTTTTCTCGGGCAGCGGCATCCATGCACAAAAACATTGTACTGATGTAGGTGTAAAAACGGGTGCCAATGTCCTGAATATCAAAAACGAGGGCATCAATATCCTCAAGCATCTCAGCGGACGGACTCTTTTTTTTGCCGTACAAACTAAATACAGGCAATCCGGTTTTCGGATCCGTTTTCGAGGATATTTCTCTTCCACCTTCCTCGTCTCCGCGCAACCCATGTTCAGGGGCAAACAGGGCCACCAATTCCACATTAGGGGCCCTGTAAAGTATATCTATCGCGTGAACATGCTGACATGATACAGCAGTCGGATTCGTAATCAAACCAACGGAAAGCCCCTCCAATGCCTTAAAACGGGATTGGACCAGGTTATCAAGGCCACTTAGTACCCCTTCTTTCGCAATGGCAATTGAGACGAAGAACAAAATCAAGCAAAGCAGTCGTTTCATCATTCATTCCCTGTGCTGGTTAGAGTTGAAATTATGGGGACAGCCAACTTATCCCCGGGGTAAAGTTTTGAAATCATTTTGTCCGGATTGTATTGTGCAAGTAACCAGCAGGGAATTTCAAACTGTTGATTACAGATCCGCCAGAGATTATCGCCGGACTGAATGGAATAATGCCTTACACCGTTTACTTTATAATTTAGGAAAAAATCTTCCTGTATACTCTTATGATATTCTAATCTTCTGCGATGAAATTGCTTGGCTGCTACTCTGGTAAAGATCAGCCGTATTCTCTGACCAACCTGGATATCCTGTCCAAACAGCAATGAATTCGCATCTCTAAGACGTTGGGTGTTGATCTGCAGCCAATCTGCATAATGTCCCAGGGTTTCTTCAGGTTGTACATCAATATAATTATCTGAAGGAACTGTGAAATTGACTTTAAAGAGGAAACTCTGAAATTTTCTCAGCATCGTATCCTGTGTTGTTTCCTTTTCAAGAACATCTGCATGTGCGATCTCGTGATGTGACTTTAGGCCCCCTCCCAACATCTCATCGTTTTCGACCGCAGCAATGATACTTTTTTCAGGATTGGGTAACTCGAGGATATGACCTGCCCGTATAAAATGGGGATCGGCCAAATCATTCATGGCCATAATATGATCTATCGACGTATTGTATCGCCGGGCGATTGCGCTCAGGTTATCGCCACTGCGTACCGTATAATAACGATCTCGTATCTGGCGGTAATATTTATGTGCCGGATTCAGGCGACTATATAGTTCATTTACATCCATATTGTGGCGTAATGGCAATCGCAGCTTATAGCCTTTGGGGATGCGGCGTTGAGATTTAATAACGGGTATACGGAATGCCGGATTCAAAGCGATTAATGTATCAATATCAACTTTAAATGCACCAGCGAGAGATTGCAAGGTGACAAAATGGGGCAATTCGTAAAACGCATAATCCACTGCCTTGGCAAGTTTAAAATCGTCAAAGTAATCTTGATAGTTTTCGGCAATATTTTTGGCAGCCAGGAATTCGCTGTAAAAATTTTTTGAAGCAAAACCAAATCTTCGGCTCTTATAATGTTCAACAATTTGACCTATATCGGTACTTCCTGTCCGGGCTACCGCCCGTTTCATTCCGTATAATCCGTGATTATATGCTGTAATCGCAAGTGGCCAAGATCTCAATTCCGCATGATTTTTTTTCAAGAGTTTAGCAGCCGCAATGGTAGATAAACGGGGATCAAAACGTTCATCGAGTTCGTAATTAATTTTCAGAAAAAGCCTGCCAGTCGGCCGGGTAAATTGCCACATGCCGGCGGCACCAACCTTGGAATAAGCCTTGTGGTTGAACAACGATTCAACATGAGGAAGATATGCCAATTCTACCGGCAAGTCATATTGGCGAAAGATATTCTGGATATTCTCTAAATATTGACCGGAGCGTACGAGTCCTTCACGAAACCTGTTGGCAAGACCTAGCTGGCCGCGAATATTGTATCCGGCTTTGCGGAATTTATGGGGATCATCCGTGTCCAGCCACAATCGATAGATAAAACGTTCTTCATCATTCAGCGCTAGCGTATCAATGTCAGGCATTCGACGCGATAAAGAATTGAGGATATCTAAAATTCTATTTTTCTTTTCTTCGACTTTTTTCCAGCTTTGTTGTCCATCGTCTAGATAAACCACCTTATAAATGATATCCAACCGATCCTTATCGTGAATAAGAGCACAACTGTCGGGATATTGACTATATATTTTTTCCCAAAACTCTACATTTGTTTTTAAATTTTCGGGTAGTGGAAAGCGTTGGGATGCCGTCGCAAAAGCACAGAGAATAAGAAACAAGCTAAAAAATGAACCAACTCTTTTCATCATACCAAAAAAACCATCCTTTTTCATTCTGAATTCCTGTTCATCTTGTTACAAGTGTCTAACATTTAAGACAGCACTAAACAATAGCGTCTTTAAAGGATAATGTTTTTTAAAACATTAAGCAAACATTCCCTCCGACCTTAATCGTGTTGCATAAAATGAGCCAAAATTTTGCGGAAATTCAAAAGGCAAGAAATTAATCATAGGGTTTGAATTAAATCTTTATGCCTTATCAAAGCTGCGTTATGCAGAATTTTTATCCAGAGGATCGATTTCATACCACTGGGGTATTTTTCTGTTTAGAAAGAGTTCGACCAATGCCGGGTCATATTCAATAATATTGGTAATAACTTCAACGAGTCGTTCTTTGTCGAGTTTTCTGATCATGTTCAGTTTATCCGCTACATTTACAAAATCATTGCCATCCTGAACCCATGAATAGAGTAAAGCGATGACATGCTTGCATAACTGCCTGGTATCTTTACAGGTACAGGACGTGCTGATCTCATTCCCGTGGACGCGTATTCTTACCGAAAAATCCTCCGTCATTGTACCGACATGTCCCGAAATGGCATTATCAAGTACGGAAGCTTGCGTGACCTCGGAAGATTCGTAATATTGCAAACCTTTACCCTGTACCATCTCTTCGTCCAGCAACTCAACATCTCTAAAACCGATATCCAGGAGTTCCCGGGAAATTCTTTTATCTTCTTTATTTTTCATATAAATAACCCAATAAAATTACGATTTAATGCTTTATTTCCGTGTGAAAAAAATCAGCCGGCAAACCCACCGGACAATCTGACCCTTATTGTTATGCCGGTCAATGGTTGTCCGGCGCTGAATTTAATTTTAGTCCTGCCGAATTATTTTGCAGACAAATCAACCGTTCAAGCCATCCACCGATCAACTTGTCATAAAAATAGTAATAGCTTAATTTATGATACAAAAGCGGAAGTAAAAATTCAAGTATAAAAATCAGGTGGGGATAACCGTGGTCGATCATCCAGAATCTCTGAAGGAAACCCCTTTTGGGCACCATCTAATATCTTATCAACCGGTGTATTTATTTTTGCGGATTCACTTAAATATCGTCTCCAGGCTTTGGCACATGAAGTATCTCTGAACAACCCCATCAAATGTCTCAACATCGATAAAGGATTAATACCGTTCGCTTCCTGTTTTTGCAGATAAGGTATAATTCTTTCTATAACTTGCCGTCGCGTCGGAGGCAATCCATTCCCGGGTTTAAAGAAAGAATCTGCATTTGCGACTAAATAGGGATGAGCATAAGCTGCACGACCGATCATTACTTTGTCGACCTTGTTGAGATGTTCCCGGGCCTCTTTCAGGGTTGTAACACCGCCGTTTAGTTCAAAGATCAACCCGGGAAACGCCTTTTTTAAATTGTAAACATCTGTGTAGCGCAGAGGTGGAATTTTGCGATTTTGCCTGGCATCCAGGGTATCCAGGTCTGCAATCCGCGCATGAATAATAAAATGACAACATCCCGCCTCGGACAACCGTTCGATAAACCTGAAAAGCTCTTCATAATCCACTTTATTCTCTATTCCAAGACGATGTTTAACCGAGACCGGAATGGTAACTGCATTTTTCATTGTATTGTACAATTCTGCTGCAAAATCCGGATTCTTCATCAGCTTGATTCCAAATTCTCCTTTTTGCACTTTTGGGCTCGGGCAACCGGCATTAAGATTAACAGCACTAAAGCCGTATTCCTGAGCCATCCGTGCACAGAGAGCCAATGATTGAGCATCGCTACCCCCCAATTGAAGCACCAGTGGCAATTCTATCGGATCAAAGGCCAAAAGGTTGTCCCGATTTCCCCGCAGCAAAGTAGAAGTGGTTATCATTTCGCTATAGAAAACCGTATACCGCGTTATAAGCCGCATAAAATAGCGAAAATGACGGTCAGTCAGTTTCACCATCGGAGCGATGGATAGCGGAAAGTCTAAATCTTTTATGGACAGGCCTGAATGCATCAGAAAAAAATCCCGGTATCGGGAAGCAGATTCTGTATTCGTTTCTTTTCGAAAAAAGAAAAATGGTTTCCCTGTAAATATAATGATCTTAGCCGGCGGCAATTGGAGATTTCTGCCGGAAGTGTGGTAAGCTGATTATTCGATAAATATAAAATGCGAAGATTTTCCAGTTCACCAATGGTAGTCGGTAAAAAAGTGAGATTGTTGTTTTCCAGATAGAGCTTGCGCAACTTTTTCAGCTGGCCGATCGTGCATGGAAGTGCCCGTAAAAAATTGAAGGATAGATTCAGTTTATCCAATTTTTTCAGCTCTCCAATTC
>CAZSOP010000006.1:0-25773 GCA_964608385.1 uncultured Cytophagia bacterium | reverse complement strand
TATTGCGGCGCAAAGGATTCCGCCATCAATTTTTGTACGCGAAAATTGCCGCCGAGCTGGGTAAAATAGAGATTGCCGAAACCGTCCAGCACCACGCCCTGTGGTTCGTCAGCGGTTCCGGCGCCTGAGCCGACAGTAACGACATCTTTAACAAACACACCGGCGTATTGCATCACAACGCTACCAAAGCGGTTGCGAAATGCCCGCTTGGGAACCAGGGCAATCTGTACAATGCGGTGGTTGTCGCTTTCGGTAACATAAAGCTGGTCCGAGCCGAATTCTCCGGCGGCTATATCGTTGAACTCCGCTTTGTTTTCCGAATCGCGATAAAACATATAGACCTGTTCAACAGCAGCAATCGCGGCATCATCTTTTTCGAAAAGAAAAGCGCGGAACCGCGGTAGCGGTTCTTCTTCACTGACCGCCATTTGAATGTATTGCTCCAGGGACAAATGAACGGTATCGTTCTTCGCCGGATCGAAAAAGACGGCAGAATCGGCAATTGAATCAAGCTCGGCGTAATTGAGGTATTGATTCCAGCAAAAAATCTCATTGCTGCCGTTGACGACGAGCACATTGAGCTTGCTGTCGATGGTTACGCCGGTGGGAGCGGAGATGCCGGTGATGCTTCCCAGACCATCACGCGTTACCATCGCCCCTGCTTTGGTCAGGACCACGACTCTGTTGTTGCCCTTGTCGGCAATAAAAATAAGGCCGTCCGGTCCCATGCTGATATCAGCCGGCTCACTAAAAGCGTATCCGAGTGTTGATTGATTCCACACCGGATAGAGCTCAACATAGCTGGTATCGTTGGCGCCAAATGAAAAGGATTCCACTGCCGGCGACGGCAGCGGCATTTTATCCTGTGAGCAGGCCATCAGTAAAAACAACGAGAGTAAAGCGATTTTGACTTTGAAAAACAAGGTCTTTTCCTGGTTAAAATTCAAATCCAAAGGTAAACTGCTGAGTCAGGCTCAAACAGGTATAATCGGCATAGGCATAATCCATTTTCATTGATTTACCGAACAGTGCAAATTCAAGACCGGCACCAAAGGTCCAGCTGATATCATCGGCATTGGTGATATAGCCGCTGCGAAGCATCAATTTTTGCAAAAAGGCATATTCGGCGCCCATCAGATAGTTCTCCTCATCATCCATGGGATGGTTCATCTGAAAGGATACGGTGACCGTATGGGCGTTGTTGGAAAAGGCATCCATGGCCGCCCCCATGGTAAAAATCGTCGGCGGCGAAAAGGCTTCGTACGAGGCTTCGCTATACCCCACGGTTTCCCGGCGCTGATAGGTGCCTTTGGGGCGCAGTTCATGGCCAAAGTTGCGCATAGACGCAGCCAGGCGCAGGGTTTTATAGCCGGTCCAGTAATAGGTGCCGAAATCAAAGAGCAGCCCGTCCATTATGATATTATCGAGTTGTTCGCGTACATATTTACCGGTGATGCCGAATGAAAAGCGGTCGGTCATTCTGATCGATGCGCTCAATCCGGTCATCATATCGTAATAGCTGAAATAATTGCCGTTTCCGTATGGATGAAATTCCGTGGTCACCGGCATATCAGCGAGGTGCAGATAGCCGACAAAAGCGCCCAGCGCCACAGAGGGCGTCAGCTGATGCACATAGCCGAGATATTCCGAATCGACATCCAGCAGCCAGTCGTTGTGAGAGATGATAAGCTCGTTTTTTTTGATCTGAACCAGTCCGGCCGGGTTCCAGTAGAGCGATGAGGCGTCGTTGGACATGGCGACAAAAGCGCCGCCCATCGAGACTGCACGGGCACCAACGCCCATTTTCAAAAAGGTCATGGCCGAAGTGCCGGCGCGCTGTTCACCCAGCTTGGGCAAAAGACTCTGACCAAACAGGCTGGTGGCAAATAAAAGTAAAAACAATCCTATATAGCGTTTTCCTGGTATCATACACATTCCATTAAAAGCGTATCCCGATTCCGGTCAAAATACGTCGCGGCCAGGCGTAGCGGGCCGGATTGTCCGGCGGCAGATCGAGAGGGTCATCGTACCAGGTTACCGGAATAACATCGCCCGGTTCGTACGGCTGGCCGGTCACCGGATTGATGAGTCTCGGAATTTTGGTGTTGAATATATTTTCCGCCTCGACGAAAAAGGAAAAGGCGGTTCCGGCTAATTGAAAATCTTTATAAAATTTGAGGTCGATTCGCATCCACGGTTCCGAGATGCTGCCGTATTCATCTTTTTCATAGATATGGTTGTCTACATCCACCAGGCGCGTATAGCGCTTGCCGGATTCAAATTCCCAGCGCAGGGTGATGCCCCAGTTTTCCGGCAGTCGCAAGCCGAAGAGGCGAATGTTGGCGCCTTTGGGCATGTCGAAATAGACATCCGCCGAAAGTCGGTAGGGCCGGTCCCAGCGCAGGCGGCTTTCCCTCAGGGGTTTTTCGGAAACCTTGCCGGCGGCGACCAGAAGATTGGTATTGGGTGTCGAGCTTTTACCCGTAGCCACGGCATAGGTAAAATCGACGTTGCCGCTGAGGTATTTTGAATAGCGCCGGCGAAAGCGCACCTCAACACCTCGCGAACGGGCATAGTCCATGTTGACGTACATGAGAAAACTGATATTGCCGTAACGCGGACTGAATTTATTGATGCTCGTCGAGGTTGGATAATCGAACATATCCTTGTAATAGGCCTTGACCTCGATGGTTTGATTGGCGTTAAAACGGTGCTTGATTCCCAGCTCATAGGCCACGGTTGTCGTCGGCTCGAGATTGGGGTTGCCGAAAAGCTGATAGGTGGCCTCGGAAGTGGATTTTAATTTGGCGTAAACGTATTGCCCTTTGGGCTTTTGGCTAAAGTGTCCGTAATAGAGATAGAGAACATCATTATCGGTTACCGGATGAGAAATGCCCAGTCGCGGACTGAGATGACTCTTGCCGCGCATACCGAAAAGCTCAAAGGTGTCCTTCAAATAACTGTCGCGGGCGGCATCGGTGATGATGACCGTTTCCGGATCTTTGACGGCATCGTCAACATATTTGCCGGGAAACCAGTAATCGTATCGCAAGCCGATATTGACGATCATGCCGGAATAGGTAATGCGGTCCTGAATGTACAGGGCGCCGTCATTGGGAAAAACGCGTAAGAGATCGTGATTTCGGCCGAGTCCGGTTTCGCCGAACCAGGGAGCGTTGATGTCGATAACCTGCATTTCGGTATAGCGCGATTCCACACCGAATTTGATCTGGTGCCGCTGATTGGGCTGCGTGGTCATGTCGGCCTTGAACGACCAGTTGTCACTAAAGTAATCGTACCAGTTTTCCGCATCGCCGGTATCCCAAAATCCATCGCCATAGCGGGTCTGAATGTTACCCTGGCTGTCCGGTGTATAGGAGATGGGCTCGAGATCGAGGCGCTGATTGTACTCCGTCCAGTGTTTATTCTGCACCGCAGAATGCAGACTGGTATAAAACTGCGACAACATCACTTTATAAAATGTTTTCGAGTTGAGCGTATGGGTCCATTGAAGCGTGGTCAGCTGCGCTTCTTTGGTAAAGGTATTATAATTATCGAGAATTTTTTCATATTCATAGGGATAACCGCGGTCGCCGCTGATGTGGGGCATAAAGTATCCCTGGTTGATATTGAGGGAGCGGTCATGGGAAAAGACCAGCTTCATGCCGGGTTTTATAAACCAGCTCATCTTGCCCATAATGTGCCAGTCGTTTTCTTCTCTCAGGGCGAAACGATCGTAAGCGGATTTTGAAGGGTAGAGCTTGTTCGCCTGCGGCAAATAAGAATCGCTAAAACGGCCGTAACCACTGACGAAAAAGGAAAAATCGCCGGGCAGCTCGAGGCCCAGCCTTTCCAGTGAACCGGTAACGGGATCGGGACCACCCAGATTGAACTGTAAAACGTCGGTATTATAGCTTTCCCAGAGACCGGATGCGATGTTGTCGGTTTTATACATCAGTCCACCGGTATACTCCCGGGCGCCTTCCTTGGTTTCGATATCGATAATGCCGGACATGGCCTGTCCGTATTCGGCGTTATAGCCACCGGTAATGACTTTAAGCTCTTTAATGGCCGAAGCGCTGACATAGAGGGTATTGGAATAGCCGGAGAGCGGATCCTTAATCGACTGGCCGTCGATGATGTACATACTTTCATCGGCGCGGCCGCCGCGAATGTGAATTTTATTATCCTGAACCACAACGCCGAGCTGTTCGCCCACCAGGTCGCCGATATCTTCCACCACCTTTTGGTCGATCTCGTCGGAAGAGAGCCGCTGTTGTGACGCGGTAACATCGGTTTCCAAAAGCGGCTTTTCACCGATAACCTGTACGCTCTGACCCAGCGCCAACACCGTAGGTTCAAGATAAAAGTCCACCGTAGCAACCCGTGCGGGTCGGACTTTAACGCCGGTGACCAGCTGTACGGTATAACCGATCATGGACGCTTTGATATCATAGTCTCCCGGAGCCAGACCGGTGATTTCAAATCGTCCTTCAGCATCTGTTGCCGCCCCTTTATAGGTTCCGGGTACGATGACATTCACACCGGGCAGCGCTTCACCACTTTCCTTATCCGTGACCACCCCGCGGATGGTGGTTTTTTGCGCCAGCAAGGGTATGGCGATCAACAGCAATATGAGCAAATATTTCAGGTTCATCTTTATCATGGTTCAAATTCTTCAAAAAGCAAATATCTCATTACATCAACAATATTTTCATTGCCATAGCAATAATGGAACGGCAGAGAAAAATAGATACAAGAGCCCGATCCGATCCTGTAGCGCAAGCCCACCGCCGGTGAGCCGCTATAGGGAACCGGAACCGTCGCCGTGCTGTCGTGCTGCATTCGATAAACCACATCAACACCCGGCCCCGGAACCAGAGCGGAAACGCGATTACCGATCAGTTTGCCCAGTGACAAGTCGAGTAAATCGTCCTGCGCGCTGCCGAAAGATGCCGGCACGTCAACGCCCGGGAACAATCTGCCACCCGGATTCAGGCGGAAGACCGAATCGATACTGGTAAAGGTCCAGGTGGTGTCGGGTTGTTCCTCGTTGCCGTTGGTGATAAATATGTGGCCGCCCTCTTTGATAAAGCGGGTAATGCTGAGACCAGCCTCGGTCAGGTTCGGTCTGCCCAGATGCGAAAACCAGATCACTTTATCAAAATAAGAGAGATTGGCCTGAATGTCGATGGAAGAATACGGCAATGTGTTTTCGGGATTAATAGAGGGCGATCCCAGGCTGCCGATTTCCCAGACCGAATAGCCGTCGCTGCCGACCAGCTGGTCGAGAATATCCATATACCATTTTTCCACCTCGCGCTTGGTCTGGTCCTGGGCGTAATCATTCACCAGCAACAGCCCACCTTTGACCGGTTTGACCTCCCAGCGGTTCGGGGTGGTGCTGTCCTCGGGGTCCGGAAAACTGATGGCCTCACTTACCGCACCGGAAATATCGACGGCGCGCACGAAAAAGCGGTGTCTGCCGGGTGATAAATCGTGCAGAGTAATTTGGGTTGCACTGCCATCGAGTCGGGTCCAGCGGGTTGTATCGTCCAAAGCGTATTCGATATAGGTGATCGTACCCCGGCCGTCCGGATCCTGGGCGTCCCAGAAGAATGTCCGGGTTGGAAATGTATAACTCGTCACATCAGGATTCCCGACCACCCTGGGATTGCTGTCGAGAGCAAACATGATGGTTGGGGGTGAATTGAAAACCGGAAATCTCAATGTCACGGGTTCGGGATCCTCCAGCCCCTGATCGTCTACCGCCCAGACGGTAAAGGAAAACTCGTCGTATTCTGTGCGTATGGGGACGTAAAAGGTGTCCGCTTCAAGCGTGGTAAAGGTGCGTTCCGCTTCGAAATCCCATTGATGATAATAACCAACTACCTGACCATCGGGATCATCGCCCCACCAGTGAATAACCTGTTTGCTTGGGGTGGTATCCAGGCCGGTGACGTACATGCGGGGGACAATTTCGCCTGTGCTGAGCGTATCGTAATCGGTTACCTGTTGCTGCTCCACCATGAGAAATAAATGCGTGTCCGGCGGCCGGTTTCCCACCGGTTTGGATTCCTTGTCATCGCCAAAGGGATCTTTAAGGCTGCAGGAAAACAGCAGGGCGGAGATGATGGCAATATATAATAGTCGTTTTTTCATAGAATTAAATAGCGGGGCATCTGCCTTAAAACAGATGCCCCGTTTTGATTGATGTTTATTTGACCAGCATCATTTTTTTATGATCGATAAAATTACCGGCTTTGATACGATAGATATAAACGCCGGTTGGTACGCGATTGCCGAATTTGTCTCTCGCATCCCAATTTATAACATGGCGTCCGGAAGCAAAATCCTGTACAACAAGCGTTCTCACGTGCTGACCGAGCATGTTATAAACAGCCAGAGTTACCTGATGGGATTGCGGAATCTCGAAATAGATTCTGGTTTCCGGGTTGAACGGATTGGGATAGTTTTGTTCTAAAGCATAGCTCAGGGGAGCCGCTTTTACAGGTGATTCTACATCTGTGGTAAAGGTGCCAATGTCTGCCAGATTTCTCACCTCGATTTTGTAGCTGCCAAAACTGTAGAGAAAAGGACCCTGAACAAATGAAATCTTGTCGCCGACTTTGAGCGTATCGCCGTTAATGGCAAGATAACCATCGTCCTGATTGATATAAAAGTTTGGATTGGGATCCTGATCGCGACCGACAAAGCAATCCGCATCGATCAAGCAATCGCCGGATCCGTCGTTAACGGTTACATCATACTGATTCAGGCTGGTAATGGTAACGTCTTCAATTTTCACCAGACATCCTTCATACATTTCCGCTTCGGAAGATTTTGAGTTAAGGCTGCTGGTGGCAACGGGCACAATATCAGGAACAGTATTGCCTGTGCTCAGTACCTGAAAACTATCGACGAGAATAACGGTGTTATTGCCCCACTTGAAGAGCCAATCCGCGTTATAATCGGAAACCTTACCATAGACTTTGATCTCATCGCCGGGGAAAAGGGCAGTAAAGACATTTCCGAATAAATAGACACCATTCCATGCGCCGGCGGCATCCTGCATGACATAGGCCTCAAATTTGTTATAGAATGTCGTGTCTACGGTAACAATACCGTCAACCTCGACATTATAGCCGTGAAAAGGACTGTCGCCGAGAGGCCAGGTGGTGAACTGAATGTCTTTAATGGTCAAATCACCGTTTCTGACGACATAGCTGAAATTGGTCTGAGTGGTATCGACAGGATCATAGGAGACCTGTCCCTCTTCATCCAGTGCCTTGATATAGTAACTCACAAAGGCGCCGTCCGATGCAATGCCCGGAATCTGACCGCTGAAGGTGCCGTCGCCATTATCGGTCATTTCAACTGCGGTATAAGTTCCTCTGTCCTGGCTATAGTTCAACGTAACCGATTCCAGGTTCAAATTGGTCTGGACATTGGTGGTCACGGTGACCGGTGTATCGGTACCGACATAGGCTGCATCTCTTTGGGTTTTGGAAATGGTCGGCGGGCCCTGACTCCAGATCATATCGCTCATATAGAGCGGCTCGAGTTTATAGGTCGATGAATCGGCATAGCTGCCATAGTGGTGATAGACCCATCCGCGAATCTTTTCAGCAATGGTGCCGATCGGCGGACGCGGTTTGGGATCGCCTTGATCGGGGTCGGGGAAATAGACGTTCTGCAAACTGTCGGAATCGGCATCGATAATGGCGGCACCGCTGCCGTCGTCGACTTTGAACAGTTCGTTATAGCTGTTTTGATGTTTGGTAATAGCCGCCTGGCCGACCTCAACCAGGACGGTACCCCACTGTTCTGCGGTGGTGGGCCAGCGTAAATCGCCGGTGGCGATAGAATCGGCTTCTGGTACCTCATTTCCAAAGGAAAGAATTTCAATGGTGCTGAGGTTAAAAATTTCGGTCATACGGGATTCACCGCTAACATATTCAAAAATATAACCGGTCATTTCAATCTCATCGCCTTCCAGCAGTACCGGAATCGCGGTGGAATCCTCATCATAGGAGAGAATTGACGACCAGGGTCCGCCTTCGGGTTCACTGACGATGAATTTAACCCCGTCACCGGCATAGCTGAGACCGGTGGGCATGGTGACAATACCGCGGACCGAAACCGTATCATATGTCATATAACTGGCATCGGAAGCCTGATCCATCGGAGCTTTAAGCAGGTCGCTGTAGCGGACCTGTTGAATGCGCTGAATTCTGGTATAAGGACCGGCTTCGATAATGTCGAACGCCAGGCGTGGCTCGATTTTGGTGTCACTATGGCTGTATTCGAGTACACCGGTAATCGCCCTGGCAGAGTCGTATTCAGCCGGATTGAAAAAATAGTCGGCGGCGTCATCGACACGGCAGGGGCCGGAACCATCGTTGATTTCCCACTCGCCGTATCCGAGGCTCGGGTTGGTGATCTCGACATTTTCGACGCGAACCAGGCAGCCTTCATAGGCTTCAGCCATGGGACCACCGGTTCCGATTTCCGCCGTGGTTACGACCGTAGGTTCAATGCCAAACACACCGGTCGAATCGATACGAAAATCGCTGACGTTTGAAACCTGGGTACAGCCCCAATACTCCGAGACTTCGCCGGTCAGGGTAACCCAGTCACCTTCGGCCGCCTCGTTTTTGTCATAAACTTTAACGCCGTTCCAGGGACCGGAAGAATCTGAGACAAAATAATAACTGCCGCCAAAAGCATAACCTTCAGCCGTAATCACTCCGGAGATGGTCACGGTTTGATCTTTCAGAGGCGAATCTCCGGATTCGTCTTCGGTGTATTGAATATCTCGAATCGGTGTCACCTGAGCCCAGGCCGAACCGATGAGAAACAACACCGTGATTGCAACTAGAATTTGAATCAATCTTTTCAACACGTCTCCTCCTCTCAATTGTTCATATTGCATTTATTTGATGATGACAAATTTCCCGGTTTCCAGTTTTCCCGTTTCCATATCTTCGACGCTGAAAAAATAAAGTCCGGTTGCTACCGCCTGGTCATGGCTGGAAATCAGGTCCCAGGCGTGCATGCCGCCGGCCAATACGGTTTCATTGTTGCCGATTCTTTCCGACATGAGACGGACATCTCCACCGCGATAGGTTTCTCCGTTGTGATGGATCTCGTCGACCAGATCCCCTGCCAGGGTATAGATGCGGATTTTTGCGCGCGCCGGCAGATTGATAAACCAAAGCATGCGCTCGCGGTCTCCGCTACCGTCCCACAAAGCCTGAGCCCGATACGGATTTGGGAAAACCGATACCGGTAATTTTGTTTCCTTCGTTCTGGCTGTCGTACCCGGAATCACATAGGTCTTGTTTTCCAGGATAGAACTCTCCAATCCCGGCAATCCGGTTTTGGGGTTACCTTCATCGAACGCGGTTACCGCAAACCAATACTCTCCGGGCCAGCCACTACGCAAGTTTCTGTTGGTCAAACGGTATCTGTAGTGATGACCATCGATTGTGGTATCGACTTTGATTTTATCAAAGCCGGTATCATAACCGAGGTTGTTTATTTTATCGAATTGCGCCAACAGCGTCGCATCCTCCGCTCCGGTGGTTTTGGGAGCACTGTAAATACGATACCCCTCAAAATCTTTTTCCCGGGTAATGGGGTCTTCATACTCTTCGCTGATGGTATCCCAAAAAAGCGTCACCTGACCGTCTCCGGGAACCACCAACAAAACAGGTGAAGGCGGGGGACTGGGAAGAATGTAGCGGTCGATAACGCCATTACCCGCCTCAATTTGGCGAAACCGGTTTTCATAAACATCTTCTTTAATATCGAGATTGCCGTCACCATCACCGAAAACGGGTTCGCCGGGGTCCCAGTGGCCGTTGTTGTTCAAATCTAGATCGGGACGGTATTCATCCTCGCCGGGGTCGAGAACACCGTTGTTGTTCTGATCTTCATTGGGGTCCAGTTTGCCGTCGCCGTCGATATCCTCGCCATTGTAGGCGATCTGAGCCCAATCCGAATTGAGGCGCACTTTGGTCCGTCGTGCCGGCGTATCGTTCTGGTCGTTGTTGGCCCACAAGCCACAAACAACGGCAAAAACGATTTTAACCGATTCCCCCGGGGGCAAATCTCCCATCGGCCCGGCCATCAAAATCAGCATCCAGCTATCGGCTGCATCTGCGGATGTCGGAATTCCCCCGGCGCTTACTGAATTAAAATATTTGCCGGTATGCCTCCCCTTCATCACCTCATAGCGTTCCTGGTCATTTGTGGGCATGACGTAATCGGGAAAATTGGTGTTGGCAGAGCCCAGCCACCGCCATTGATCGTAATTGACATTTACGTCCGCTTTGATATTGGACGTACCCAAATAGCGAATGCCCAGATAGGATTGAGAAAAGCCTTCATCTCCATCGACATCAAACTGATAGGCCATATTGTAATCAATGTCGAACCCGTTGAGGTTGTCATACCAAGACCAACCGCCGCCCGGTTCATAGATGCTGGTATAATTCATATTGCCGATGGAGGCGTCCGTCCACAGACCGGCATAGAGGTCTTTGATGGGATATTTGGAAATGTTGGTGATGGTATAGTTGAGAATGACAAACGCTTCTGTATAGGGATAATTCCAGGCGTAGGACTCTAAATGGATATTCAGTCCCAACGGTGTGTGATTGGGAATCTGAAAGGAGGTGCCCGGAACGGTTTTATTGACATCGGTAAAGTCACAGATAAAGTCCTGATGTGATATGGCGGTCGGATCGTAATAACGCGAGGTGACGATGGAGGAGCGTATCTTGATGGTGTCGCTTTCCAGGGCGGTATTGGTAAATTCAAATCCCTCTTCCCCGGCCTCAAAAACACCATCGATAATAGCCGTAGAGACATGAACACCGCCGTCCGCTCCGCCGATACCCCCGATCCATAAACCGCCGTAAGACATGTGTTCGATCTGTTCGCGAATATTGTCGGTTTGCAATTTATACATACAGGAGGGCTGATCCGGATTATTATATCCCTCTCCGATAACGCCGTAATTGGTAATGGTGAGGCCGAGATTGCCGACGTTGTGATAATGCCAGTAATCGTCTATGGTACTCTTGCGCAGCGATCTCTGTCGCGGCTGCTGAGAAAAAGCGCAGATGTTGATCAGCAACAGAAGAAGAATACACTTTATATGCAATTGTTTTAATACATTCATATAGCTATCGAGCCTGTCGAAAGAGTTGCCGGAGGAAATTAAACTTGTTGGGTAGACAATGTAAAAATTGAAAACATAAAATGCAAAACAAAATATTGTTAAAAATAGATAAAAAAGTAAATTGTTCATTTTTGCTTTGGAAAATAACGCTCGCGCTTCTTGGCTTTGAGTTTATCCAGGTGAAGCAGAATCAATCCGTCGACGCAGTTGGAAAAATGCGGATCCACGGAAAAATCGAGAAATTGCACACCGCCCTCGTCACAGAGTTCCACATACTGGCGAAAAAGAATGGGGATGGAATATCCGTATATTCGTAGTGTTTGTTTGAGAATTCTAAAGTCATCGATCGGATTGTCTGCATTGATGACGTCTATTAGTTGAGTCTCTTCCTGTTTTGAGAGGGTAAATCGGTTTTTGGCGGTGGCTAGGGTTTCCTCTGACGGATACCATTTTTGATAATAGTAGACGATTAAGGACTTGGCATAATTTGAATAGTTATCGCTGATACTAACGGCGCCGTAAATATATTTGATGTTTCCTCTGTTAAAAACAACAAGAGCGATACCCTGCCACAACAGATCCAGGGCATTGCTCTTCCAGTATTTTTCCTGAATAAAACTGCGACCGAGTTCGACGCTCTGTTCAAGATATGGCATGAACGCATCATAAAAATCAAACAGCGAAGCATTGTAAAGACCGCTGTTTCCATACGTTTGCATAATCTGTTTACAAAATCCGAGTCGATAGGAGCCTATGATTTCCAATTGCTCTTCATCCCACAGTACGATGTGGCGGTATGTCTTGTCGAATTTATCGAGATCACTTTTTTCGCCTGTGCCTTCTCCAACCTTACGAAAGGTAACCTCCCGCAGGCGACCGATTTCTTTGATAACGTTTTCAGCGTTTTGATAATCTACAACATACAATTTTTTTCTCTCGTCGACAGAGATCAGTTTCTCTGCTCCGGATATCTCCGCTTTCAACAGTTTTCTGTCGACTGGATGGATGATGGTCTTCTCTGTCTTGTAGAGATCGCTTTTGTTTTTACCGATTCGATAGACGTGACGGCGCAAGAGGCGGGTTTGTACAACCAGGTCGTATGCTCTCTGATGAAAAACCAGGCCGGGGATGGGATCACCAATTTTGAGGGTAATGGTTTTTCCGCGCTTTTTCAGAATTTCCTGAACGAGCAGAAACATGGAAAAAGATTTGAAAAATATGGAAACAAAGTAAAACCAAAAGGAATTTCTCGCTTTGATAAAAGCGGGCAGAATGGGAATCTGTTGTTTGCGGGCAAAATAGAGAGCACCTTTTTGCCACTTTTTATCGCGAATGCCCTGGAACGTAAATCGCGACACCTCTGCGGCGGGGAAAAAAATGACCAGTTTGTCCTGCAACAGCGCTGTCTCTATGGCTTTGATCTGGCCTTTTTGCGGCCGTCTTGAGAAAATATCAAAAGGCAATAATATATCTTCAAGATTGGGAATGTTGGCAAGAACGTCATTGGCGATAATCTTGATATCTTTGCGAACCTGGCTAATTCCCTTTAACAGGGCGAGGGCATCCAGTCCACCCAGGGGATGATTGGCGACGCAAATCGCTTTGCCTTCCGCGGGTATGCGATTGTAATCTTTATTGGAAAGCGAAAATGAAAAATCAAGATACTCAAAGACGGCATCGATAAACTCAAAATCTTTTTTATCGCTGTGTTTCTGTAAAAATTCCTCGATCTCCCTGACATGAAGGAGTCGTTCCAAAATTTTGATGATAAAATCGGTTAAAAAATCGGGGAGTTTTTTTAATAAGGCGGGTTGTTTCGATAAAACTATTTTTCTAAGGTTCAGCTCGCGCATATCGAGGCTTTCGGTTTGATATATTCCGCCAGAGACTTTTAATATTCATCAGACCAAAAAGAAGAGAACCCAGTCCGAGTTGAAGATAATAGGTTAAAAACCGCCAGCTTATGGTGGCAATACCGATAATCTCTCTGGGAATAAACGCACTAAAGATAAAATAAAATGCCGCTTCCGCACCAACAGATCCGCCCGGCGTCGGAATAAACGTTGCCAGGGTAAAAACAAGCCATTGAAAAACAAAAAACTCTAGCGGATGAACCGGTACGTCGAAACAGGCCAGCAACACAGTTATCACCGAATACCTGCAAATCCATTGTATTGCTGTCAGCATCAGGGTAACAGCGAACCGGCGCTTGCCTTTTTTCCCGACAAGTTTATAGACCAAAACAAAATCGGAAAAGAGGCGTCTGATATGGCTGTTGACGAGTCGAAATGGCTTTTTATTTACAAAATTGTGTATAACACGATGGTTTCGAAATTTGCATAAAAGTGTAATCATTCCTGATATTAAAATCAAGATAATAATTATGATCGTGCCGTTATTCACAGCCCTTGAAAGCGTTTCATTCAGAAGCGAAAAATTGAAATCTGTGGTGAACAGGAGCGCAATGGGCAAGGCAATAGCAAAAAAAAGAGCATCCTCAACACTACCCAGGGTCATAAGCGAGGCCGCAGCCCCCGGAGTCAATCCTTTTTGTATCAGCATGCCCAGCTTTACATAGCCGCCGCCGATCGCTGTCGGACTGATCGCCGAGCCGATTTGAGTACCGATCACGATTTTAAAAATTTCGTAAAATCGAGTCTTTTTTCCGAGAAACCGGGTCCACAGAAAAACTCTGATCGTACTCGTCAGCCAGGGCACCAGGCCCAATACCATTGCCAGCAATAGATAGAGATAGGGTATATTGTGAACGATCTCCCAGGCATTTCTCTCTGTGGTATAGAGGGAAAAAACAATATTAGCTATAATAACGACCGGAATGATAAAGAGAGCCCAGTGAAAACACTTTTTTAGGATAGAGATGGGCTCGCCTGGTTTTGTGTATGTGCACTTTTTCATAAAACGCCATCAGTTTTGTCAAGGTGTGCTGCCAGTTATAGCTTTCTTCCGCCAGCTTGCGGGCATTTACACCCTTTTGTTTATAACCGTTTTGTGACAGATCAAGTATATGGTTGCAAAAATCCTCAACGGAATCCACTGCTGCCAATGCGCCGACGGAGCTGTCTACCCGCTCTGCGAGCGCCCCTCCGTTAACGCCGATAACCGGCAATCCACAAGCCTGTGCCTCAACAATGGAAAGTCCAAAAGTCTCGTGCGGACCGGCGGTAAGATATATATCCGAAGAGGCGAGAAATCTTGCCAGTTTTTCTCGGTCATTTTCATAGGGCAAAAGCCTGATGCGGGAATTGCGGCTTTCATAGTTCTGTACCAGATTCTTGTAAGGGCCTTCACCGACGAGAACAAATTTTGCCTCTGTTTTATCAGAAACCCGATCAAACGCCTGCAGCAACACATCAACCCGTTTCTCCGAATCCAGCCTGCCGGTATAGATGAACAAAATCTCTTCATTTTTGACACCCTGTTCTCTGCGAAAGGCCGCAGATTTTTTCCCGGGATGAAAAACCTCGATATCAACACCTAAATTAATGCGCTCGATATTGCGAATCTGCATCTTGTCGAGCTTTTCTTTCATCAGCTGCGAACAGACAAGGTTCATTTGAAAGCGGTTGTAGATAAAGCGCGCGTATCGTTCCGCTCCCAATCGACAAAAGCGGGCAAAGCGTTTTCCACCGAGCCGTTTCATGGCCGGATATACATAAGCCGATGGAAAGTCTGTATGATAAAAACCAACTAGAGTGACCGGAAAAAAGAGCCGGTAAAGAAAAGCGACGTGGGGAAGAAGATAGGCGCTGCCCAGTTCGATAATATCAGGTTGCGTTTTTCTTAATATCGTAAAGACTTTTCCCAGCCGCCAAATAAAACGGTAAGGCTCGCATCCCGGAATGACCGGAGACTTTATGTGATATATGGTCAGGTTATCTTCTCTTACGGTTTCATCCCGTTCGGCCGGAACAATAAGAATATGTTGATGCTGAGGCAAGCTCTTTATATGGCGCTGTTTCTCATGCAAATAGGTTCTGATTCCACCACTGGTGGGATTATAGCTCTGTGTCAGATCACATATTTTCAAGGAACGCTCTCCCTGTTTATAAGGTTAATTCATACCCTGAAATGGTCTTATCATAAGAAACAATTCGCTCCTTTTGCGATCTTTTCGCATAGATCATTTTTTGGGGCTCTATACCATATTGAATGGCATGGCATTTTGCTTTTTCAGAGGACAAAAGGACGGTATCGGATAAATTCAATAAAAGCGCAAATATCTTTTTGGCAAAATTGATGTTGTTTTTTGGCAATTTCTGAAAAAAGGCTTTCACCTCCGGATAAGGATAACGCACGAGCACCGGAATTTGCATCCATTTCGCCAACAACAATCCCCAGATTGCCAGGGCATTAAAAGAATGGATATAGATTTTATCAATGTGTTTTTTGTAAAAAGCTTCGCCAATATCGAACAGAGAATAGAGATCCACCTCCATGTTCGCTGCCGGCACATACAGCCGCTGCATCGGCGAAAAGGAATAGGTTTGGGCACTTTGTTTTGCGCTCATTTTGCAAAAAAGGCGATATGAAAAATTTCTCGTATTCGTACTTTGCGCTCGTATCGGCCTGATATAATCCCGCACATCGACATCCTGTGCAAAAACTGCAAAATGCGTGCTGTCATCCTGGAGATAGTATTTTGCCACCTTTCGCATCAGGGGTCGGTCGCGATATTCCGTTTTGAACCCGATTAGATAGGGAATCATCAACGGCAACACCATCTTGATTTCCTCAAACCGTTGCACAAGAGAAGCGGGATTTTGTATCACTTGAGGAATGAGATCAATAAGAAGGCGGTTGATCGTAGCTGTGATCGCCTCTAGCAGTTTTTTATCATCCCGGTTGAAGTCGAATTGTTGCTGAAAAATTTGTTTCAGAGACGGATCACCTTTCATCAGCTTCTGCAATAGGGAAAGCCTCGTCGGCTTGGAGTGGTCGGATGAAAAAATGCCTTCCGGCAGGTAATAGAGACTTAGAAGCGCAAGTTTGCTTTTTATAGTAAGGGATTGGGCCTGGTCGTATTGATTAAAAATGTGCCCAAGCAGATTATAGGCGGTTTGTTTTTTCTTCTTCCCGGCGGAAAAATGACGATACGCCACTGAAAAAATGCTGTGAGCGATTTTAACGGGAGAGCCGCCCTTGCCTTCGGGCTGGGTATATCCCTTGCGGATAAATGATAAGAGCTGATCGACACTCTTCGCCTTTGGCGTGCAGGTGTGAGGAGAGCCGATATAGATACCGCCGTGATCATCCGAGCCGGCAACCATGTATTTAATCCACGGCTCCTTACCCCTTGGTGTGATGTTGTGCTTTTCCGCGCATTCCCATAATTTTTCCGGAGTCAGCGTTTTCAACAGGCGCAGCAAAAAATCATCCTGATAAATCAGTTTACCGCCGTTTTTGACCTCAAAATATTTAAACAACAGCAACATTTTTTGTATATGCGACAATTGCAACCGGCCCGACATGTTGAAAAAGGGATGCGCGACAAAATGGATAATGTCGTTCTGTTCGAGATAATCGACCAGATCATAGACATTGAACCTCAGTTCCTGAATGAAATCATGTTTTGTCTGGTCGATATCGAGTACGACGATATGGATTTTTACCGGGTCATCCGGAAAGAACGCTGAAACCTCTTCGCTGATGAAAAAGCGCTCCTTATCGGCGATCTGCAATGCCCCTTCGATGGAATCGTGATCGGTTATGGTGACAAAATCCATGCCGTTTTCTATTGCGCGGTTATAAACCTCTTCCGGCGTGGTATAGCACTCATTGACGCCGAGTTGTTTCAGCAACCAATCATCTGCATTTTTTGAAAATTTCGTGTGGACATGAAGATCTATCCGTGAAAACAATTCTCGTGATGCACTAGTTTGAGAGCACGGTTTCATAGCTATTTATAAGTCCTTTATTAATCGTATGCCAGGAATATCGCTGTGACGTGTTGCGCGCAATCCGGCTGAATTTTTTTCTCAAATCGTCGCGTTTCAGCAGCAGTTCAATTTTGTCGCTAAAATCAAGCGGATTGTTGGATTTTGCGATCAGGCCATCGAGTCCCTGATTGATAATATCGGCGACACCGCCCTTGTCCACCACCACAGCCGGCGTTCCGGAAGCAAAGGCTTCGAGGATGACATTGCCGAAGGTTTCCGTGGTTGAGGGAAAGACAAAGAGGTCAGAGGAGGCATACCATTCGGCGAGATTTTTGCCGTATTGATAGCCCGTATAATGGGCTTGGGGTAAGCGCTCTTTAAGCTCGTTCATCATCGGTCCGTCGCCAACGATAACCTGTTTAAATTGATGCCCGCGTTCCTGCAAAATATTATTGGCGTCGATGAGGTCATCCAGGTCCTTTTCCTTCACCAGGCGACCGACAAAAAGCAGAACCGGCGTGCTATCATCTACGCCGATGCTCTTTCTCAGCGCTATGCTGCGTTTGTCGGGTGAAAAACGGTCGAGCTCGATACCGCGCTGCCACAGCTCACAGCGCTCGATACCCTGCTCTTCCAGCTCCTCGATACTGCTGGGAGACGGAGCATAAGTTCTACTGGTCTGGTTGTGAAACCACTGTAAAAATTTCCATCCCAGCTTTTCCGCCCGCTTGAAACCATAATATGAAAAATAGGATACAAAATGGGTGTGATAGCTGGAAACGGTTTTGATTTTCTTCTTTCTGGCGTATTGCAATCCGTACATTCCCAGCAGCGTCTCGCTGACAACGTGTATCAGGTCGGGGTTAAACTCATTTAAATCGGATTCCAGTCCATCAAAGTAAGGCAACCCCAGCCGGTAATCGCTGTATAAAACGAACGGTACGGAGGAAACTTTTTTCACCTTGCGGGTCCAGGAATAATCATCACCCGGTTTGACCGGAGAGAAAAATCTAAAATCGACATTCTCCGCCTCCAGGGTGTCGACCAGGTGGCAGAGCGTCTTGACAACACCGTCGGTGTTGGGGGGCAAGCTTTCTGTAAAATAGGCTACTTTCATAACAATCCTCAGAGTTGAATATTCACACCAACTAAAATACCTATACGTGCGCTAACCAGTCCGAGTATCAGACCGGCCAGGACATCGCTTGGATAGTGTACGCCGTTATAAATTCTGGACAATCCGATCATGGTTGCCAATCCGAATGATGGAATGGCCCATTGCGGATAAAAATGGCTCACCAAAACAGCCATCAAAAAAGCCGAAGCCGTATGACCGGAAGGAAAACTGAATTCATCCGGCGGGTTGATCAGGTTTTTAATTTCGTTCAGAACCCTAAAGGGTCTGAAGCGTTTAACTTTATCCTTTACGCATTTGTGAATAGTTAATTCAATGGCAAAAGCGATAAAAACACAGGGTAACAGTGTTTTGGCGGTTGTCAGATCAAACGTAAAAATAATGATTCCGATGAGCACATAAGCATAACCATCACCCAGGCGGGAAGCCTGATACATCGTCCAATCCGTTGCTCGTTTGCCATTATATCCCCAAATCTTGCTGCACAAGAGCTGATCGAGGATAAGCATGTTTTCAACCATATTTTTCATAAACATCTCCGTCACAAGATAAACGACAATGTTAAATCATTTTAAATATAGGTTAAAAAAATTAGCTCTTGATAAACAAACTGTTAAGAATGGGTGAAAAAATCTTATTTTGAGGGGGAATAAAAAAAGCCTTGTCGGTTTTGGAATTGGGGGTGGCAGAAACCATGCTTTCAACTATGAAAGCGATAAACACGACAAGGCTTTTATAACATATAGACTCCGGTAACCCGCCGGGCGGATTACCGGAATATTGGTTCTATTTAACCAGCATCATTTTCTTTACCAGCACCGTCTCGCCGGCCTGGAGGCGATAGAAATAGAGACCGGTTGGGACATCCGTGGCATCCCATGAAATCGTATAGGTGCCGGCTGATTTAACCGAATGGACCAGGGTTTCAATATCCTGACCCAGTTGATTGAAAACCGTCAATCTGACCATACCATTTGCGGGAACCGCATACCGAATGGTGGTGGATGGATTAAACGGGTTGGGATAATTCTGATCCAGCCGATAGTCATCGGGTAATGTTTTGTTATCTGCGATTTCTTTCTCTACAGCTGTTTCCGAATCACTGATTTTCTCATGGTCAAGAGCGCTCCATCCCATAAACCAGGGGGTTGAGCACTTGGGATCAAAAGCACCTTTGTAATCAGCTTGTGTAAAGAACGGATCATCGGGATAAATAGTAACCATTGCCGCAGGACCGTTGGCATCGGGAATGGGATTAAGACCGCTGTTCACATCCCGGCCGATCTGGGTAACCTGTGGATCGACGATCTGATTGTTTGAAAATGCCGCTGCAGTGCGAACAAATTCCTGCGGTACAATGTCGGAAAGTGTATTTCCGGCACCAAAATCCCACCAGATATTGTTATCCAGTGCCAGGAGTCCGCTTTCCAGTTTTGCGCGGCTATCTTCGATGGTGATATCTTCCACGGCAATTCCATCACCGGTAAAGGCTGTAAAGATGGAATTGGTGTAAGAGCCACCGGCATTATCGCGAAAAATCAGGGCGTGGTTATTGCCGTCACCTCCGGGGGCAGGTGAGAGTGCTGAACCGGAACCTATGTAAGTCACATTCCATATCTCCGGAGTGGAATAAGGCGTACCGGTTTCGTCATCATCACCGCCATCGTGCTCACCACCGCGTCCGGCTTCGTCCGTACTCTGGATGGAAAACCAGAACTGGCCCTTGCCGCGAAATCCCTGATCGTAATCATAGGAATCATCACCACAAAAAGCCGCGATAAGATTTTTACTGTTGACCGTTCCACCAAACCATTCAAAACCATCGTCGAAATTGGCATACACTTCAATGAATTCGATACGGGTTCCGCTTCCGACCGCACCCATGGTCAAGCCGTTGATCTCGTCGCCGGGTACACCGCTGATACTGAATCCGCCGTGTCGAATCGATACATAGCGCAAGACGCCGGAATTGTCATTGTCGTCATCGCCACCAAAAAGAGCGTTTTCATTGGCCGGAATACCTTCGATCTGATTATCCTGCGTCGGTTGATTGGTGGTCGCTTTTCCCAAAAGAATAACACCACCCCAGAGTCCTCGATCCGTGGGGCCAAGGTCCATTGGATCATTCAGATCATCGTACTCGCTGGTAAATATAATAGGCATATCGACTGTTCCGTTGGCCATAATTTTCCCACCGCGACGAACGATCAAGGCCGAAGCGCCGTCACCTGTGGTAATATTGTTTGATTCTAAACCTTTTACTACGGTTCCGCCCTGGATGGTTAACATCGCTCCTGCATCCACAAAGATCAGGCCATCGAGCATATAGGTGTTCTGTGAGTACCAGGTTGTATTGGAGGTGATATCCTCTGTTACCACCACATCCAGCCCTACCTGGGGTTCACCATATACACCATAGTGATCAAGAGCAGACCAGGTATCGATCCAGGGCATGGCGTAAGGATCAAAAGCCCCTTTATAGTCAGCCTGAGCGAAGAATAATTCGTTCGGATCCGGGAGAATATCGGCACCATTAGCCGGCCCCTGAACATTGGGACGCGGATCAAAGCCACCATCGGCTTCTCTGCTTATACCGGCCAGTTGCGGATCAACGATTTGATTATTGAAAAATCCGGCTGCATTGCGAACGAATGCCTGCGGTACGATCGCATCCAACGTTGTTCCCGCACCGAAATCGTACCAGATATTATGGCCAAGAGACAACAATCCGTTTTCCAGCTTGGCACGGCTGTCTTCGATATCAATATCCTCAATTGCTACGCCATCTCCGGTATAAGCGGTAAAAATCGAATTGTAATAAGCTCCGGCTGCATTATCGCGGAAGATAAGGGCATGGTTGTTACCATCGCCGCCCGGAGCTGGAGAAAGAGCAGAACCCGATCCGACATAGGTGACATTCCAGATTTCCGGGGTGGAATAGGGTGTGCCGGTTTCGTCGTCATCACCGCCATCGTGTTCACCACCTCGTCCGGCTTCATCCGTTCCCTGCAGGGCCAACCAGAACTGACCTTTGCCGCGAAATCCCTGGTCATAATCATAAGCGTCATCAGCGCAAAAGGCCGCGATCAAATTTTTGCTGTTGACGGTTCCGCCGAACCATTCAAAACCATCGTCGAAATTGGCAAAAACCTCAACATATTCGATAACTGTTTTGCTGCCAACAGCACCCATGGTTAAGCCGTTAATTTCATCACCGGGGACACCGCTAATGCTGAATCCGCCATGACGGATGGAAACGTAGCGCAAGACGCCGGAATTATCATTGTCGTCATTGCCACCAAAAAGCGCATTTTCGTTGGCCGGAATGCCTTCGATCTGATTGTCCTGCGTCGGTTGATTGGTGGTCGCTTTTCCCAAAAGAATAACCCCGCCCCAGAGACCGCGGTCGGTTGGGGTCAAATCGGTAGGGTCGGTAACGTCGTCGTATTCGCTGGTAAAAATAATCGGAGCATCTGCTGTTCCGACGGCGAACAATTTTCCGCCTCTTCTTACAATCAGAGCAGAGGCGCCATCACCGGTTGTAATGTTGTTCGATTCCAACCCTTTTATTACCGTACCAGCCTCAATGGTAAGAGATGCGCCACTATCGACAAAAATTAGACCATCGAGAATGTAAACATTCCCGGCTATCCAGACGGTGTTTTCTGTAATATCATCGCTAACCGTAACGGTTTGACCGGTTGTGGTTTCCTGGAATATTCCATTCTGATCCAATGCGGTCCAGTCTGCTATCCAGGGTTTTGTGCCCGGTTCAAAGGCACCATAATAATCTGCAGCCATGAAAAATCCATCGCCTGGTGGCATGAGATCAGCGTTGGCTGCCGGACTGCCAACCACAGGTCTGGGATCGAGACCGCCATCAGCCTGCCGGCTGACGCTGGTTAATAAAGGATTGACGAGTTGGTTGTTGTTAAAAGCAGCTGCATTGCGAACAAACGCTTGGGGAACAATATCTTCGAGTGCTATGCCGGCACCAAAATCCCACCAAATATTGGAGTTTAGCTGCAACAGTCCATTCTCGAGCTTGGAACGGCTGTCCTCTATGTCGATATCTTCGATGGCGACTCCGTCGCCGGTAAACTCGGTAAAAATTGAATTTGTATAAGAGCCGCCGGCATTGTCGCGAAAAATCAGAGCATGGTTGTTGCCGTCCCCACCGGGAGTGGGTGTAAGACTCGATCCGGAACCGATATAGGTGGCATTCCAAATGATAGGCCTGGAATAAGGGGTGCCTGTTTCGTCGTCGTCACCGCCATCATGCTCGCCGCCGCGTCCGGCTTCATCCGTTCCCTGTACCGAAAACCAGAACTGGCCTTTGCCGCGAAATCCCTGATCGTAATCATAGGAATCATCAGCACAAAAAGCAGCAATCAGGTTCCTGGTGTTGACCGTACCGCCGAACCATTCAAACCCGTCATCAAAATTGGCAAAGACTTCGACAAATTCGATGGTGGTGCCGCGTCCGACCGCACCCATGGTCAAACCATTGATCTCGTCGCCGGGAACGCCGCTGATGCTGAACCCGCCGTGACGGATGGAAACATAGCGCAAAACACCGGAATTGTCGTTATCGTCGGTTCCGCCATAGAGGGCGTTCTCATTGGCCGGAATACCTTCGATCTGATTGTCCTGGGTCGGCTGATTCGTGGTCGCTTTACCCAAAACAATCACACCACCCCACAAACCGCGATCGGTGGGTCCGAGATCGACAGGATCATTCAGATCGTCATATTCACTGGTAAATATAATCGGTTCCATGGCGGTTCCGTTGGCCATGATCTTGCCGCCGCGTCGCACGATCAGAGCGGATGCACCGTCACCTGTGGTGATGTTGGAAGATTCCAGTCCCTTGATAACGGTACCCGCTTGAATAGTCAAACCGGCATCGCTATGGACGAAAATTAAGCCATCCAGGTGATACTCGTTGTCCGACGTCCAGGTTGTGCTTTGTGTAACATCATCGGTCACAACCACGACGCCGGCAAATCCAGAGCTTATCGCGAACAAGGCGACAAATAAAATGAGTATTAACTTTTGCATTCTTAAAATCTCCTTTTTTACCAATTTTCGATTCTCATTGTTTTGTAATGGAAAGATATTGCTTTAAAAAGAGCTGTCTTGTTTGCCAACCTCCTTTCTGATCTTGGTTTTTTTACGATTTATATAAATCCGACATTATCGGTTGTAGCTCAATCCTATGGAAAATGATCTGCCATATTGATATTCCTGGTAAACAAACTCGTTACCCTTAAACTCGTACGATTCTTTATAACTCGAATTCAGTATATTCTTTGCAGAAAATTTTAGACTGAGATTTTTAATTAATCCTTTGCTGGCGGTCAAGTCAAGTTCGCCTCGAGCGCGTTCATAAACATCCGGCGTACCACCGATAGATACATTTGACAATCTTTTTCCGAATACATTGAGATATAACGCCATGGTCAAATCGCCTTTCAGATTCTCATATCCAAGAGAAAAATTGACAAGATAGGGAGATTGTCCCTGCAGCTCACGGGTGCTGCTTGCCGAGGGATTTACCGCCTGTCGGACTTTGAGTTCGGTCTCGGCGATATCGATTTCAGAGTAAGCGTAGGAAAAATTTGCGCCGCCATGAAAGTTGGACAACCGCGGTGAAATGATATCCAGATTTTTGCGAACCTCAATTTCGAGACCATATACAACGGCCTGATCCACATTTTGATACTGGATTTGGCCATTGGTTCCTCCAATAATGGCTCGTTCAATCGGATTTTCCAAAACCTTGTAAAAGGTACTGAGCGCCATAATTTCACCCGGTTGCATAAACCATTCCCAGCGAATATCGAAATTGTCGATCAGGGTACGTTTCAGATCGGGATTGCCGATAAAATAGTTACCCTGAATAAATTCAAAACTCTCGAACGGAGCGATTTCCCGAAACGTAGGCCGGGCCAATGTTCGTGTATAAGCCGTGCGTACATTCATATTCTCCCCAAGCATATAAACAAAGTTAAGAGAGGGCAGCCAGTCTTTTACGTCGACTTTGCTATTTTTCTTGGTCGTATCCTCGCTGACCGTAGCAAGATCGGTTGTTTCATATCGTGCACCGCCGACGAACTTGAGCAATGGCGCGAACGGTAATTCAAACATAAAGTATCCAGCCGCAATATCCATTTCGCCTTTATAATTGTTCTGCGCTTTTGAGCGATCGGATACGACATTACCAAAGGTGTAACGATAGCGATTATTGTTCAGGGTGTCGATATCGACGACTCCCATGTTTTCTTCACCGAAATAAGCATAGGGATCGCCCTGGTAAACCAATGTCGGGGATATGGTAAATATTCTTTCGTTAAAATCGCGTTCTTTGTGATTCCATGTTCCGCCGAACTTGAACTTGCTGCTTAATCCATTCCATTGTTTAAACGGCAATGAATAATTGAGGCTGTAATAGTGATTGGATTCAGTCATATCGCGAAAATAGCGGGATGGATCTCTGAATCCGGAGTTTCTGGCGGAATAACTGACCCCATCCGGTTCCATTCTTTTGATGTTGGCAAAAAAGCGAAGATCTGGTTCGTCCTGGGTATTGGTGGTGGTCGAGGCTGACCACTTGATCGTAGAGTTGAACAGAGGTTTGAACAGATGCTCGCCGCTCAGCTGAAAAGAGTACAGCTCGCGTTCGATATATTGCAGGACGCGATTTTCAAAAAAGGTTGTCGAATCATTAAGGGTAAACTCTTTCGGCCAGGTGCCGATCTGAGAGCGCGCTCTATTCAGACCACTGCGCGAGTAAACTGTGTTGAACAGCAACTTGTGATTTGGTGTCAATTTATAGCCGAGATTGAATAAACCGCCGATATTGGTCTCGATTTTTCCTTCGGAATCATCAAGCAACATCTGCGGATTCAATTCGTCGGCATCTTTGTCTCCAAGAGTATAGCGACCGGTGAAACCGTCTTCATAGAGAGAAGCGCTTCGACTATAGCTTACACCGGCGAGATATCCAAACGGCCGTCCCAAAAAGGAGGTCTGATTACCAACAGTAAAATTATAGGACTGGTTCAATGGTCCGCTTTCGGATACCGGTGCCATGATGTTGTTAAACGACTTTGAAGCCTGATCGACAAAGTCGGCCATTTCCGTCTCTCCCCGGTTGGCCTTGAGGCGCGCCAGGGTAGAGTTGGGGATTTCGCCATCAGCGTCGGCTAAAAGGACGGGAATAGCACGAATGCCATCGTCCTTGGCGTACCAGTCTGTGTCGCCTCGTTTGTAGCCGAGAAAACCGTCGTTGAATGTGGAATAGGTGTTGTAGGTTGCTGATGCCGACATGGATAAGGTAAAATAGTCCGGAAAAGACTTTGTCCCGATATCCACGACTCCGCCGGAAAAGTTACCCGGTTTATCCGGTGTGAATGTCTTTACCGTAATGATGTTTTCCAGCATATTGGCCGGAAAAAGGTCCATCTGGAATGCGTTTTTGTCCGGGTCGGCGGAAGGCAATTCTGCCCCATTGAGATGAGTGGACGAGTAGCGCTCCCCCAATCCAC
>CAZSOP010000005.1:0-27755 GCA_964608385.1 uncultured Cytophagia bacterium | reverse complement strand
CGGGGGGTCGTGGGGCAACGACCCGTCCGGCGTGCGCAGCGCCAACCGCGGCGGGCGCGGACCTGACGCCCGCGACGACTACGTTGGCGTGCGTCTGGTGCGTGGTCGGTGAGGACGCTTTGCCCTGTGGCTCTTTTTGCCCTTTTTGCCCTGTATGGGGGTAAAGGGGGCTATGCCCCCTTTCAAAAAAATTTTTCAGTCTATCAAGTGAAAGAGTTCACCCAATAATGACAAGAGAAACGCTATGAAAAAGAGAAACGGCCAAATACGTAATTCAGGCCAGGAATTAACCATTATCCAGAAAACCTATGATGCGATCAAATGGTTTGTTCCGATCCTGAACCGCTTGCCCAGGGATCATAAGTTCCTGTTAGGCCAGCGCATGACGACCGGGTTGTATGACTTGTTGGAACACTTGATTAACGCCCGGTATGCGGCAACAAAACTCGCTGTGTTAGAACCGTTGAATACCAGATTGGATATTTTACGGTATCAGACCCGGCTGTTATTGGATTTTGATCTGATTGACGTTCATCGTTATGAATATGCCAGTAAGCTGCTGAACGTCATTGGCGGCGAATTGGGGAATTGGATCAAATACCGCCGGCAGAAGGAGGAGGCATGAAACGCTATGGCCGCCTTTTTCCGCAGATAACCGCATTCGAAAACTTGATCGCCGCGGCGCGGCAGGCGCAGCGCGGCAAACGATTTCGGGCGAATGTGTTAGCCTTCAATTTTTCTCTGGAACAGCAGCTTTTCCGGCTTCAGGAGGAATTGCTTACCCATACGTATCGTCCCGGCGCATATACGACGTTTGAGATTTACGAACCGAAACCGCGTCTGATTTCTGCCGCGCCATACCGCGACCGCGTGGCGCATCATGCCCTGTGCAACATCATTGTCCCGATCTTCGAACGCACATTCATCCGAGATTCTTACGCCAATCGGGTCGGATTCGGCACGCATCGCGCCCTGCGCCGGTTTACCGAATTCCTGCGTTCCAGCCGTTATGTGCTGCAATGCGACGTGCAAAAATATTTCCCAAGCATTGATCATGACATTTTGAAAACCCTGATCAGACGCAAGCTTAAATGCCTTGATACCCTCTGGCTGATTGATACGATTCTCGATCAGAGTAACGCTCAGGAACCGGTGCATCACTATTTTCCCGGCGATGATCTGTTTGCGCCGCAGCAACGGCGGCGCGGACTGCCGATTGGCAACTTGACCAGTCAATTCTTTGCCAATGTCTATCTGAATGGTCTGGATCATGTTGTGAAGGAGGAACTTCAGGCGGCCAAATACGTGCGCTATGTAGATGACTTTGCAATTTTTGCCAATGACCAGGGCTGGTTGAAAGAAATACGCATTGATATTGAAAAATATCTTGCCAATTTGCGGCTGAAAATTCATCCTGTCAAGAGCCAAATTTTTGCTACCCGGCATGGCGCAAATTTTTTAGGGTTCCGGGTGTTTCCGGACCGCGTTCGGGTCCGCAGCGAAAATCTGCGCCGGGCGCGACGCCGTTTGCGTGACATGCAGGCTGCTTACGCGGCGCGGAAGTTAGAACCGCGCGAAATTACGCAGTCGCTTCAGAGTTGGATTGCTCATTTGAAACATGGTGATACCTGGCGGCTGCGCGAACGGATCTTCACCCATCTCGTGTTTACGAGAGCGTGAAGACGGGGCAGGCGCTCCGGCTGTTGCGCGGGGGGTCGTGGAACAACAACCCGACCAACGTGCGCAGCGCCAACCGCAACAGGAACGAACCTGACAACCGCAACAACAACGTTGGCGTGCGTCTGGTGCGTGGTCGGTGAGTACGCTTCGAAGTCAGAGTCGGTGCAAGGGATTGCATCGAGCGTACAGGCGAAGCGTCCAGACCTGCTCCGGCGATGGCGGCGACGCCATCCGAATATCACCCCGGGTCTAGTGGCCTGGTAGGCAACGCCGAACGGTCATTGGCCCCTTTTACCATTTTCAATGAAAAAGGGGTTTGTCTCCTTTTGAACAACGTTGTGATTGTGAATGTGGGAGAAAACGGTTGACTTTTTGGGCAAAAAGTGGTTTCTGGTGTGGAACTACAAGGATTGAGTGTACAAAGGATTGAAATCCCTTTTTCCAACGATCACGGATAAGCCTGAAAACTTTGCATATCGGCAGCAAGCAGCCCAGGAGGACGCGATGAAAACGATTTCACTGGTTGATTTTCAACAACTTTGTCTGAGTATTCTGGAACAGATCGAGCAGACTCATCAGTCCGTTTTTATCAGTAAGCAGGGCAAATTGATTGTGCAAGTGATTCCGCTCTTTCCGCCGGAACAAGGGGATTGGCTGGGCTGCATGGCTGACACCGGGCAAATTACCGGCGATATTCTTGCGCCGACCCAGAACATTCGAACGTGATGAAACTGACGTATTATCCTGAAACCGATTCCTTGTATATGAGAGTTTATCGGAAATAGAACACTGATTGGACTGATTGGACTGATTTTTCACTGATTTTCCAGGTCTGGCAGGAATCATGTCACTGTGTAGTCTGGCGATCAGTCAAATCAGATCCACTCATCGTAAAATCAGAGTCAATCAGTCCAATCAGTCCAATCAGTGTTCTATTCCGTTCGATGATGCCGGAACAGTTCATTCACTCAGACCCATCTGTTATGATGGGGAAACCCGTTGTCAAAGGCACGCGCATTACCGTGGAACTGATCTTAGACAAATTGGCGGCCGGAGAAACGTTCGAGCAAGTGCTTGACGCGCATCCCCGCTTAACCACTGAGGCTATTTATGCCGCCTTACGTTTTGCCTCTGGAGCGTTACGAGCTGATGTAGTGTATCCAATTGAGAGGAAAGCGGCATGACTATCCTGGCTGATGAATGTATTGATCAACAAATCGTTGAACGGTTGAGATCTGAAGGATGTAATGTGTTGTATGTAGCAGAATTTGATCCCGGTATTCCTGATGATGTCGTCCTGAAGCAGGCCAACGAATGCGACGCCATGCTATTGACGGCCGATAAAGATTTCGGCGAATTGGTGTTTCGATTGAAACGTATTCATGGCGGGGTCGTGTTGCTCCGGTTAGCAGGCCTTTCGCCTGAACACAAAGCAGAGATTGTTGCTGAAGTCTTTCAACATCATGCGCAGGGATTACAGCATAATTTCAGTGTCGTTTCTCCTGGCATGGTTCGTATTCGGTCACAAGAATGAATTTTTATCATCCTTGACATCAATGTCAAAGAATAATCCTGTGGAGACTGTCGAGAATCTATTCTTTTCTATATGTGATTCTTGTAGTTTCAGAGGAGGGGATGTACCGCGAAGCTGGAGCTTCGCGGTACATTTTTAAAGGAGGTACTTGATATGAAACACTATGGACGAAAATTGGTGTGTATGTTGGTGTTAACAATCGTTGTGAGCCTGGCGGCAAGCGCGGCCGCGCAGGCGGCGGTGTGGGGGCTGGCCTGGGGCGTGTTTAAGGAAGTGGTCGTGGGCGTGGCCCTGGATGTGATCGGCAAGGCCTTTGATAAGGATGTGCCGGACCCGGAAATCGATTTTCTCAAATATCGCATTGCTGAATTGGAGCGAGGCGTGGAACAGCACAAAGAAGAAGGCACGTACCCTTCCGACGAGGAACTGGCGACCGTGCAGAAGACGATTGAGAGCCTGAACAGCATTATCAATACGATGGAGCAGCGTCTGAGTTCCCTGGAAGAGCGCGTGACGAAAATCGAAGGGGACCTGGCAACAATACAGACCATGTTTCAGGCCTACACGCCGGTCAGCGCGACGAGCGCGGAACTGAATTTCAGCATTTCCTACGTCGCCAGCCCGGACGGCAAACTCCCTTACGAAGCGTTGACAGACGGGGCAACGCTGCGGTCGGGGCAGTATTACAAAATCATTTTTACGCCCTCTGAGGAGAGCTATGTGTATATCTTCCAGACCGACAGTTCCGGCAAAATTTACCGGCTGTTTCCGATGCAGGAATTTCAGGGCAGAACGCTGAACAATCTGAACCCGGTCACGCCGGATAACACCTATTACATTCCGGCTAAAAATCTGTCCTTTGTGCTCGACCAGCAGGTCGGCCCCGAAACGATCTATTTTCTGGCCGCCCGCCAGCGCCAGCCCGAATTGGAATTGTATTACGAACGGCTCGACTTCGCCCGCTATTATAAGCCGCCGGACCAGGCCCAGCAGCTTCAGGCGCAGTTAGTTGATACGATGGAAGAAAAAGGTTACGCCGACATCAAAGCGGATCAATACGCCCAACCCGTGGCCTGGGAAGAAAACGGCCAAAATTTTTCCGCCATCCAGCAGCGCTTAGAAAGCTGCAACGGCTGCGTGCATGTACTTACATTTCAACATGTGGATTGAAGATAATGACTAAATAATAGACATTATCGCGAATAATTTTTGTTGAGCGGCGAAGCCGCCCAATTCCCCTCCTGGGAGGGGTGAGGGGTGGGTGAAGACTGGGCATGCTGCTCCACGCCGCGTTGACCCACCCCTTGCCCCTCCCAGGAGGGGAATTCGCGGTACAGACATTTTATTCGCGATAATGTCTAATTACTACATGATTTCTCATAAGAAAAGGATTTCTGACTATTGCCTGAAAACGAATGTTTTGCCCGATTAACGCAAGAAGCCGGTATTTAACTCAGTAGGAACGGAATGTGTGTAGAATGCAAAACTGTACCCCGGACAGCCTTGTCCGGACCATTCACAACCTGGACAAGGCTGTCCGGGGGTACGGGTAGTTCAAAGGAGGACAACTCATGAAACAGCATGTATTTTTCTGTATCTGCGTAATGTGTGTTCTGTCTCTGGCCGGCGGTCTGCCGGCGGCGGCGCAGGAAGACGTAAAATTTCAGGAAAGCCGCGCTGAGATTCGCGCTGCGCTGCGCTTTGACGACCTGGAAGCGAAAGGCTGGACGGACGGTGAAGCCAAAGGCCCGCTGACGATTGCGCCCGACAGCTACGGCGAGGAGCTGCAAGACAAGCCGATTGCCCGCGCCCGCATTTTATTTGATATTGATTCGGCGGCCATTCGCACGACCGATGATTCCCTGACCATCCTGCGGAATTACGCCGACGTGCTGCGCGACGATTACCCCGACGCCATTTTCGTGATCGTGGGGCATACGGACAGCAGCGGCACGGATGCGCATAACTGGGGGTTATCGCAGCGCAGAGCCGAATCGGTCAGAAGCTTCCTGGTCAAAACGTACGATATTGCCCCGGATCGCTTAGTGACCAAATGGTTTGGCGAAACTCAGCCCATCGCCTCCAACGCCGCGGAAACAGGCCGCGCCCAAAACCGCCGCGTAGAATTTATCCGTGTGCGCTGAAGTAACGCCACAGAGACACAGAGGACACGGAGAACCGCTTTTCAGAAAAAAATTCTCCGTGGATCATTTCAGAAATAACTTATAAAAACTGTCATCAAAACTTCAAAAGTCTTCAAGACTTTTGAAGTTTCACGCTATATCTTATTTCTGAGACGATCCGTGTTCTCTGTGCCTCTGTGGCGAAAATTCTCTCAATTCTTGCTTATATACCATTCCTGTAGTTCTCAATCTGAAAGACTTCATAAATTATCATCCTGAGCGTATGCCCGAAAAAGGCGATGACGGCCAGGGGCAGGATCCAGAAGAACAGGCAGAGCCAGGCGGGCACCCACCAGGGGGTTTGCGGTTCATTGATCATGGAGAGGATCATCTGAAAAAAATTGCCCTGCATCTTCCAGGAGATTGTCACGACCCAGACCGTGATCACGCTGCCCAACGCCCAGAAGCGCAGGCCGGCGTCTTTATACCACAACAGCACGGCCGAAGCCGGGCCGAGCGTCCACGCGCCGGTGATATAGAGCATCAGAAAGATGAAGGGCAGCGGCGGGGTTGTGACCGGAATCACTCCCTGCGAGACCAGGCTGCCCAGGAAGATCGCCAGCCAGACCGCCAGCCAGCCGCTCCAGGTGCGGAAAAAGCGGCGATACCAGATCACCTCCCAGGTCGAAACCACCGCCAGGGAGCCTAACAGCCAGTACACCAGATACAGAGCCTGCTGCGTGTCCCGGAATTTCAGCGTATGGCCAAGGAGAATGATGATCAGATCCACCAGCAGCACGGCGGCCATGAAGTAATGCAGCCATTTCAGGATGCGTCGGAGCGGGATTCGCCGTAAGTAACTGACAGCCAGGGATGCAGCGCGTGTTGACAGGTTGGTTGCGGACAACATGAACCGGCGGCGTGCGCATCCAGGATAGCCGCGCCGCACGACGGACAGCGGCCGGCGTATCTTCGATCCGCAGCATTGAAAATGAGCAGGCCGCAGACAAAGCAGAGTAAGCC
Source organism: uncultured Cytophagia bacterium (assembly GCA_964608385.1). Taxonomy (GTDB): domain Bacteria; phylum Zhuqueibacterota; class Zhuqueibacteria; order Residuimicrobiales; family Oceaniaggregativiventaceae; genus Oceaniaggregativivens_A. The sequence goes on along the minus strand of CAZSOP010000005.1, from coordinate 21,395 downwards.
AAAGACTTCGACCCGGGTGTACAGGGGATTGACGAGCGCGTCCTGATCGAGCAGCAGCGCGGTGACAACAGGGAGCACGGAACAGGCGACCAGGATCGTGACCAGCGCGACCAGGCCATACGCGATTGTTACGAGCCGGCGTTCAGCGCGGGGCAAGCTGTACCAGCGCCACAGTCGCCGCAGCAGAAAGGTCAGCAATTTCAGCGCGACCAGCAGAACGCCGGCCACCAGCGCGACCTGCGCCAGATTGAGAACCGCCATTTCAAACAGAAAGGCCCCATTGAATTCCGCCGCAGACGAGGCCAGATCCGCGCGAAAGGCGCGCGCCGCTGTCGCAGAGATCGTATCGAGGACGGCTGAAAATTGCGCGGGGGCCGACCACCAGAATACGACAAAGATCAGAATCGAACCGAGCACGACGAGAAACCGTAAAAGCGTCAGCACCCCCACGATCTTGAGCAGATCGGATTGCACGGCTTTGCCCTGGGCCAGCGCCGGCAGCAAATAGGTCAGGCCAATCAGAAGCAGGGCAGCCAGAGTGGGAAAGTGCATCGGCATCTGCCCCACGTAAATCAGCGTTAACGGAGTGAGCATCAAAATTTCCAACAGCACTGTCACCGTCCCCACGAGAAACGCCGTGTCCTGCCAGGCGCCAAAGACCTGCGCCGGCGCGGCGACCGCGCGCAGCCGGGTCGGGACAGAGGGATGGAATTCCCGGACCTGTTTCACCGCGCCCCAGAGCTTGCTGATTCGCCCGCACCGGCCAACCGGCTGTTCGACCGCCGGCGCGGTCTGCGGCATGAGTTGGAGAAACGGCAGCGGGATGCCAGTCAGGGCCGCTTGATACGGCAACGTGGTTCGCTGCGCCTGCACCACGCCCGCATCAGCGTAAAATTCCCGCATGCGCCACAGTTTGGGCCAGTAGATCAGCCACAGGGCCAGCCCCAGGATAGTGTACGGATAGACCGCGCCAAAGGAAAACAGGATCAGACGCGAAAAATTCAGGTGCGCCGCGTCCCGGCTGATTTGCTGCAACATGCCGACCAGGACATCGAGAAAGCCGATTAACTGGTCAAAGACGCCGAACAGTTCTTTGGGAATCACGCCGAACATCCGAATCGTCTGCTGTAACATCGGAACAAATTGCCCGAGTTGAGCAATGACAGGCTTTACCCTGATCAACAACAGCCCCAGTCCGATAAAAAAGACCGCGGCCCAGAGCATGACCAGAAAGGTCAGGCGCAGCAGTTCCCCGGCATAGCCCAATTGCCAGTAATCGCCGGTCTGAAAGTGGTAGAGTTCATGAATGAGCTGCGCTCGCGCAGTGGGGGCCTGCCCCGGGTCAGCCAGCATCGTGCGCAGGGTCTCGGCTTCCTCGCGGCTCATGGCGAGATAGCGGCGGCGAAAAGTGCCGAAGATGTGCAGCGACACGCGCGGCCGCACCCACCAGGTCTGGACGCGCGGCCGGCGGCCGGCCGCCAGATACCACGCGCCCCAGAGTTTGAACGCCCGGGGAAAGACGCGGCGCACGTCCTCAAGCTCGCCGGCGCCCAGCGCGCCATACCAGCCGCAAACGACGGCCAGCAAGCGAAACGCGACCGGTTCGGCCGGCTGCGTCTCGGCGTCAGCGTCAGGAGCGACAACGAGCAGCCCTTGCCGCAGCACGCCCCAGCGCGGAAACGCCGCGGCGGTCGGCGCCGCAATGCGGGGCGCGCACCGTAACCCGATCTTCTGCGCCAGCCGCACGACTTCCTGCCGCAGCTCGGGAAACTCGTCGCCGGCAAAGGTCAGCCGGTAACGCGCAAACCGGCGTTCAGGCCGCGCCAAAAAGGCCCGCGCCGGCAGCGCCAGCAGCGCGATGGCCAGCGACTTGATGGAAGGGGGCGCGCCCACGCTGCCGGCCAGCACGACGCCGAGCACCACGCTGACGATCAGGAGGAAGAACACCGTTGTCTGGTTGGGCAGCGCAAAAATGTTCAACTTCGGGTCAGATGGCATCATATCCCCAGATAGGCAGCGAACGTGTGTTTGAGTCGGTCGGTCAGGGTGCGCAATTCTTGCTTGCCCGGAGCGGCGCCTGTGCGCGTCATGATCGGAAGCACGTCTGCCGGCGTCAGTTGCTCAAGCGCCTGCTTGCAGGCGGTGAGTTTGGCCTGATCCTGCTTGACTTCGGCGAGTGAAAATTCCCCGAGGCGGTTCAGCAAGCGCGTGAGCACTTCAATCAGCACCGGTACGAGCGTCGTGACGTTCAGTTGCTTTTCGCTGCGAAAGCCGCCGGACATATTCAGCCCTTGATCGAGCGTCAGCGTTTCCCCTCGGGCCGCCATCTCTAAGATCGCCGCGATAAATCCTGCGCTGACGGAGGCTTCCTGCGGCGCGATTGCGTTGAGCGCCTGCTGGCTCAGGGCCTGCATCTCGGCTTTGTTTTCAATGACCAGATGAAACGTTGGCAGCTCTGTCGCGGGCGCGTTCACGCGTTCGGCGGCTTCGGCGCCGGTCGCCACGCCAACCGTCAGAAACAGATTGACCACATTCACCGGCGGCGTATGGGCCTGGCCGTCAATTTCTGTGGAGACCGGAATGGCGCCCAGCGAAACGTCATCCTCGCGGTACACTTCGATCACAATCTGATACACGCCTTTTTGCCGGGCTTTCAGAAAAAACGAGAGCACGTTCGACTCCTGGTCCGGCGGCACTTCCAGCCGCTTTTGGGCGTCGCCCTGAATCAGGAAATCCGGCGCGTTGACTTTGACCAGCAGGGTCAGCGGCCCTGCTTCACCGGTCCGGGGATCGAGCGGGAATTGTAAGCGGAGGGGTTCAGACATTTGTTCCATCGCGGCCGGGGCCTGGCCGGCCGGCCGGTGGTCAGTCCCCAGCAATGGAGCGTCCGGAAAACGCACCTGTACGCAGAGCCGGAGAGGCTGGGCTACGCCGGCCCGGGCCGGCAGCGCCGCGTCAATGCGCCGCTTCCGCGTGACCGCCGGCGCCTGCCGGGTCGTCAGCTCCGGGTAATAGTTCTGCAAAAACCATGTCATCACAACGTTTAAACTGTCCAGGCAGGGGCGCGCGTACTCAGGCGTGATGTGGTCGGCGTCCCGCCCCTGGAAGTGCGCCCCGACATTCCCGTAAGACTGTAAGGCCCGGAGCGGCGCCCGGATATAGTGGGGGATCATGCGCTCGTCCGATAACCGCGCCAGCATCTGGTGTAACGTTTTTTTCTGCGCAATGTCGCCAAAATGCCGGTAGTAGAGGTCTTTACAGATCGCCTCGGCAAGTTCGCGGGCCTTGACCAGAAAGGCTTTGGGGTCGGTTTTGTAGGTCCTGACCGCCTCGTCAAAATGTCTTTGTATCACACGATTCGGCATCTCCGTTCGTCCTCATGTCCTCGTTGGATGCGGATTGTCCAGAAAAAAAACTTGCGATTTTTGCGGCCGTCCGTTACACTTTTCGTCACTATCGTCATTTACGCAAGAAAATTCCGACCAGATTTTCTCGGAAATTTCGGCGCGTGTTCGTCTTTCTTTATAGAACCAACGTACAACTACCCTGACAGGGTTTCAGGCTCTGTCAGGATTACGCGGGGAGAACACATCATGAAACCATACGACTATCGCACAATCATCGGCTGGCTCTGTCTCCTTATGCTGGGAATGGCGGGGAGCAGTCCGGCGCAGCAACCCACGGCGTCCGTCCGGCAGGTCACGGGCGAAGCCCTGATTTCAGGGAGAATGCCGGTCCGTCCGGGAGCGGCGCTTCAGGCCGGCGACGCCATCCACACTCGAACCGCAGCCACAGTCACCCTGGAATTTTCCGATGGCAGCATCCTGCAACTGGGAAGCGCTACTACGGTTGAATTGACAGAGGTAGCGCGTCCTGCGACGGACGGCGGGCGTATCACCTCACTATACCTGCGCCAGGGGCATATTTATGTTGACGCTTCGTGCGCCTATCGGCCGGAACGGGCGGCCTCCTATAACGTCGAGACACCGAATACCATGGTGGAGAGCGCGTTACAAGCTCAATTCGAAGTCCGATACGAGCCGGCCCCACGTGCAACCACGATCATTGCCCATGCCGTTGATCTGTATCTGACCGATCTGCACACCTATCAAACATACATCATCCCCTCGGGCTATACTCAGGTCATCTACGACAACCGACCGACCGACCGCCGGCCGACCTCTCCAGCCGCTCCACCAAAGAAATCCACCCCCGCCGCAGCGGCTCAGCGTTCGCTGGAGCAAAGGGAGGCGCCCGATGGTCGCCAGCCGGCTGAAAACCCTGTTAAGGTTCAACGGTCGTTCCGGCAAGGGGATACGTCAGAGGAATCTCGATCGGCTGAACTCCCCGATTATGACGGCGAATATAGTTTCGTCCCGATGAGAGAGGGAACGCGCCCCCTTGAACACTATTATGATCAAGCCGGAATTCCCAATATTTCCAGCGCCTCAAAATGCTCAGGAGAAGGAGATTCCAGGCGCTGCTGGCCTGTGATTGTGAATCAGCGCGGCGACGTGCTGCAACGCGGGTCTGGGAAGGACATTCTTTCGATCAGCGCCACAGGACGCTACCGAGATCAGGCCTATGGCCTGGTTTTATCCGGGCAGAAATACGCCATCATGGATGATCACGGCGACACGGAACGTTTTCGAAGCGACTATCGTGAAGTAATCGAAGGCGGGCGGCGTCTGGTCAAAGGGTTCCGCAAAGATCGGGAAATCCTTGACACCATTGTTGACAAAAACGGCCGTATCATTGCCCTGACCTCGAAAAACATCGTGTCCGTCAGTCGTGATGGAAGCGTCACCCCCCTCCTGTCTTCAACGCAGCGCCTGACGCACGGGAAACTGCAAAATAACGCCGATGGCGCCATTGCCGCGATTGCTGTCACCGTCACGGATCAGATTCTGATAAGTAATTTACAACAGTGGATCATCACGGATTTGACATTGAACAAACATGGCGATCAGGAAAAGATTTTCGGCGTATATCCGGATTCGCAGCAGGAGGTGTATGGGGTGGTGTACAAATATGTCAGTCCGTATAATAAGGGCCTCTATCTGCTCAATGCGGATTTTCGCACCTCCACCAGCCATTCGAAAATCCTGTTTAATTCTGAGAAGCGCAATGTTGGGTTTGAACCGACGATTCACACCGAGGGGGACATGATTATTGTGAATACCAGCGATTCCACCAATCACAAGTCAGTACACTTTCGATTGTCCAAAGCTGAGGCTGACACCTCAGACTATGAGGTCCCTTATGCCCGGCATTTAATTGACCTCCGGGAAGCCAATGAACGCTTCCTCTCGTTTCTTGTCGGCTCTGGAACCCGGTATCTGTTGTGGCAAGCCGCGTCAGATGTCAAAATGGACGACACCACGTATGCGGAAGCCAGTTATGATATTTCGGATGCCCTGTTGTTTTCAGCCCAGGCCGAAGCGCGCCTCGGTAAAATTCGTTTCGTGCTCAGTTATTTGCAAAACCAGGCGCAAAAATATACAAGTGAAAAGGCTGAAGAACTCGGCGGCGACCTCACCAAACACGCTTCGCGCTTTCTCCTGGGCGCGCTCAATTTTGATGGCTTGATTTCCGAATCATCCACCCTCAGACTGGTGGCCGAATATAGTGAAATCAATGGCGTTGCCACTATCGAACAAGAAGAGCAAATCGTTGAGGATCTGCTGGAATTCGAGACGAAGTATCAGCGTTTCGGCGTCTTGTACATTCGAGAACGCGGGGGATATTGGGGGCTGGATTACACTCATTATACCATGCCGAGCGTGATCGGCTTCAGTGATGATTCCAAAGAGATTGTCTATACCACTTTTGATTCGGAGTTTGGCATGAACAAAATCAGCTTCCTGGGAGGGTATGACAAGCTTGCCAGCGCCAAACGGTATGAGACCAATTATAACGGTCTGTATTTGAATGGGAATTTCGGCCTGGGAATCGGTTGGTATGACATCTCTGACGCGATTGAAAAGGAGGCGCAGAACCAAACCGGAACGTCTAAGATATTGCAGCCAGGCCGCCTGACGCTCGAAGGCATGGTAGAAATCGGCTATTTGTTTCAACGCCGATCCAAAGCCTTGAAAGGATTGGGATATGTCATTAACGTCGGCTATCGCGGGAAAGGTGTCTTTTGGAGCACAGGACAATTCGAGGATGACGAAGCCATTGACGCCGATCACTTAGCCCTTGAATTTAATCGAGGCGACCTGCTGCACGGCCCCTTTGTCCAGGTTAGTCTTGTTTTCTAATTCTTATGTTGTCAAGTTCCCGTTGCGTCGGGAATGGAATTCCGTTGCTCTCCATTCCCGACGCAAATCAATGTTCTCACTCGATCGCCTTGATCAGGTTCGGGCCGACCCAGGCATCCGGAAACCCTTCGTCATATTCGAGCCTCCAGGAGCCATTGCGCCTTTCGATGACGGTGGCCTTATACCACGTTCCGTGTACTTTGCCGAGCACCCGTTCGCCTACTTGAAAAGACGGGCGCAGCCGCGCGAACTCTACGCGGGTTTCCTGTGTCTCGCCATACAGTTTATACTGCACTTGCGCCCGCTCACTGCCGAGCGCCAGCACCTTGCCCAGACACCAGTTGCCCTGCACGTTCACAAGGACAGCGTCGCCAACAGCAAAGGGCAAGTTCTGTGGTTCGAGCAATTTGATGTAGGCGGCCAGCGTCCAGCCCGATTGACCGGCCTGATTCACAGCCCAGTACCAGCCGTCCTGCTCTTGTCCCAGAATGGTCAGGACTTCGCCGGCATGGATGCGCAGTCGGTCGCCCCCGCCGGGATAATCGGCCAGCGCTTTGGCTTTAAACCGGGGTGGTTTTGCTGTTGTAGAATCCGGTACCGGCGTAACCTCTGGTTTATCGCTGGGGCCCGGGGTTGGAGAACGTTCTGCAAACGGGGTTTTGGCGGGTGTTGGCATTGGGGTAAAAGTGGGGTCTGCCTCCAGCAGTGGCGGCGTAGAAGTCTCCAGCGCTTCCACGCAGTTTACCGCAACCCAGCCGGATTGACCGGTCTGCATGGTAGTGGCCCAATACCAGTCCTTTTGCCGCGTCTCCCCGATAAACAGGAGATCTCCGATCTGAATGCGCAATTGATTGGAGCCGCCCGGCTGGTCGCAGATCGCTTTCGCATTGGGCTGCGGCGGCGGAATGGGAGTCGGCGTCGGAGATGGTGTGGGGGTAGCTGTCGGCGTGGGACTCGGCGTCGGCGTCGGCGTCGGTTCCGGACATTCCTCCGGCACGGCGGCAATTTCCCAATTACTCAATTCACTGTCAAAAAAATTCGTTTTGATTTCCTGGCGTTGTTCGTCTTCGGAAATCAGCACTTTGGTTTGTTTGCAGAATTGCTGGCAGCGTTCGATCACCTCGCCCAGATTATTCAAATAGGTGCGTAAAATGTGGACATCGGTGGTCTGTTTGGTTTCCAGGCGTTCTTTATCGTCCGCCAATTTATTCAGAATGCGTTCGTATAAATGCGCCGGCTGCGCGCTCATCAGGCATTGTTCTTTCTGTTCCACCGCTTGCAGGACTTGCGGAAGCCGGTTTTGCACCAGGCCGCCCTGTTCGATGTCCTGGAGTTTCAGGCGGCGGAACTGTTCCAATTCTTCGAGTTGTTGAAAAATATCGGTCTCCGGGTCATCCGGCTCAACAATGGCTTTCAGCCGGGCATACACGTCGAATTTGATCCGCGCCACAAAACACTCAACATCGCGTAGGACAGTCTTTACCGGGTATTGGGCTAAAACCGCATCGGCCTGTTCACATGCCGGCGTGTCCTGACCGAAGCCGGTCGCCGGCATCCCGCCAGTCAACATGAGCAGGCACAAGATCCCCATCAGTCCAGGATTTGTTTGGGACAGCATTTTGCTACTAAAAAACTTCATACGTCCACCTCCAATTTTCTGCGTCAGTAAATTACGCGGCTTCTAATTTCCTCCGGTATTCAAAAACTCATTCCCGAAACAACTCAAAATAACTGTTCCGAAGTATTGTTATTGCAACACTCGTTTTACGGCTTCGTTGTCTTCTTGCGGTCCCCGAAGCGCCCGGCCCTCCAGGGCATCGTAGTCTGCCTGCTCAAGCCATTTCCCGGCGCTGAACAGACGGCGGCGAAGCTCGTTTGCCGCACGAGACCGGAACTGCGCCTCTGTTTCGGAAGCAGCCTGTACGATCAGGATATTTTTGTCAAGCAACTTGCACTCGATTCCTGTACGATTTGTTGTCAAGCGCAGAACGAGTCCGCTGCCATCGGGTTGCAGGCGCGGCGAACGTACGGCCAAATTTTTGACGACATCCGTAAACGCGGCGTCCTCGGTCTGAATGCTCACTGGCAATCGCACATTGAGATGCCGGAACACGGCCGGATTGATCCGGTAAGCTTCCGCAAACAAGGAGATGGCCTGCCGGGGCCGGCCGGTTTGGCGCAAAGCATGAGCGTGCATCACGGCGATACGCGCCCGCCAGAGCCGTTCGGCCTCGGGCAGCGTGGTTGACGCCTGCCCGGCTGCCCGGATAACCGCTTGCCAATCGCCCGCCAGATACGCCAATTCTGTGTCGAGCGCGTCAGCAAACAGCCGCTGGTGCGTGTCTGTGAGCGGATAGACGCGCAGCAATTGACGGACCCCATGGCCTCCGAGTGCTTGCGCAAGTTCCCCGAACAGCCAAGAGGGCGCTTCGACGCATTCTAATGCGCTAATGACCGGGAGCGGCCGCGCAAGCCGCCGCGCGAGCAGCGCTCGGAATTTACGCTGTAGCCAGCCAGCGCGCGCCCAGGCGTTGAGCCTGCGTAATTCCGCCAGCGAACGGGACAGCCAGCCTTCAGCCGCTGCTTGTTCGGCGTCCAGTTCGCTCTGCTGTCGCAGCGCAGCAATGGCAACCAGGGTGAAGCCGGCTTCCCACTGCTCGCTGAAACGCCAGCGAAAACCGCTGCGCACCGGATTATTCAACAATATCGAACAAATCCGCCAGGCGCTGTCCGGATAACCAGTCGCCAGATAATAGACGGCCAGCGCCAGTTGAGTTTCTTTGGTCAATTCCTGGCGCACGTAGCTGCGTTTGCCTTCAAGCCATTGCCAGCTTTGACGCAGCGCCTGTCGGGCCGACGGCCAATCGGCCTGCAAGACAAAGAGTTTTGCCAGCCCATTATACGGATGTGACGAGGACCGGCTCCGCAATTCACGGGTACTTCGTTCCAGGGCTTGGCGGGTTGCCTGATACCTGCCATCTAACAACGCAAAATAGGCGAGGGTATTCCAAAGCGATCCTGACGGCGTATTCCCGGCTTGTTGCACCTCCTCGGCCAACGTGGCGTATTGGGTATATTCATAAGCGGTATCGCGACTGCGAAACTCTTCTACCAGCGTCAGATCCTTCTGAGCAGCCTGCCTTTCTTCTTCGGTCAGGCGGGGTTGCTGCGCAACTGCGCGGGCGAGTCGGTAGGCTTTTTCGGTCTGTCCCAATTTGAGCAGCACCCGAATGTGATAAAAGGAAGCCGGCCGGAGGAGACCATTCCGGCGTTCAAAACGCTCATACCCGTACTGAGCATACGTTTCAAGCACTGCCAACTCGTCTTTCAGCCGATCCATGGCCATATAGGTCAACGCCAGACGATAAAGAACCAGCGCATGCCAGTGGGGGGACTCAGCGGCTTGCGGCGGATGCTGAAAACCGGGCAGCGATTCTACCAATTCACGCGCGCGCTTGAGGTGATAGAGCGCAGCGGGGTAATTGCCCTGCTCATATTTGAGACGCCCTCGCAGAAGGGCTGCGACAAAAGAATCCGGTTTTTCCGCCAGAAGGTCTGCCAGATGATTCGTGAGCCGCACTGCATCAAAAAATGGGCTTCCCTCCGGAAATTGTTGGTACGCCAGGCGTTCCCGGTCGCTAATGTGCGCGTCAAAATGTTGTTCCTGTGCTGACACTGAACCGCAGATCAGGACAAGCCAGATCAGGCAGCCGGCGGCAATGTGAGAAGATGATATGTGCATGGCCGTCCATTCTTATGGCGAAGTCTTACGGGTATAGAGTTCGATACCTTCGCTCACCGCTTTCATAATAATCTTATCCTCGAGCAGCGTGTATTCCTGCACATCCGGGTCCGGGATATTGTGCGGGTCGGTTTCATATTTGGGGACAATGCGATGCCGCAACACATCGCGTCCCAGGCGTCGGATGTCTTCCGCTTCAATCACCGGCGCCGCATGGGGGCCGGCCTGTCTCGCTTCCTGTTCCCGGAAAAAGCGAACAAACGCCCGAACTTTTAAGGCTTTCAGAAAGGCTTCTAACGCCCGCGCCGAAGGCTGCCCACTAGGTTTAAGCACCTGCCAGCGTTCTGAGTCGCGCAACTGTCGCTCATCGTACCGCCGATCAAAGGCCGCGCGAATCGAGAGTAGGATGTCTTTGATGTCCTGATGGGCGCTGTGGTTATAAGTGTTTACTGCTCCCTCGCGCAGAATCGCCTGCCGGGATTTTAAAATCGCGGTGACGGTGACTTTTTCCAGCAGTGCTGCCGAGCGTCGGGATTCATCAATGGTTAAAATGTTCATGACGCTCTGCTGATCCAACGGGGCTAGCAGACGTTTGAACAGAAAGCGGTCTAATTGGGCGTGCGGTAATTCGAACGTCCCCTTACGATCCAGCGGATTCTGCGTGGCGATCACAAAAAACAAATCTCCGAGCCGGTAAGTGCGTTCGTCAACCGTTACCTGTTTTTCTGCCATTGCTTCCAGCATGGCTGATTGAACTTTGGGGGGAGTGCGGTTGATTTCATCCGCTAAAAGGACGTAGGCAAAAATCGGTCCGCGGCGAAAAATCATGTTTCCGCCTTGCAGCATCATATAGCCGGTAATATCGCTCGGCAGCAAATCCGGGGTACATTGGACACGCTGGTAGGCCCGAATTTCGACGACAGCCTCTTCGCGCACATCATCCTCGATGGATTCCCCCAGGGTTTTGGACATGTAGGATTTCCCGGAACCGGGGTAATCTTCCAACAAGACGTGTCCGCCGGAAAAGAGGGCGAGCAGCATCAATTCAAGGGTACTGACCGTCCGTCCGCTTTCATCGTCACTGTCTCGGCCGAAAATTCTTTTTTTGATGTTGGATTCCAGTTGCCGGTAAATGCGCCAGGCATCTTGAAGCGTCCAATTGTCCACTTCAGCGTCCGGCGTCAGGGGAGCTCTGCCGGCGGAAAAGGGCTTTGCTTCTATTGTACGGACCCATTTGCGCAGAATCTTTTCCGGGCTTTCCAGCGCAGCGGGCTTACACCGGAGGCGATGCGCCAGCGCCAGCGGGATAAGCGGACGAACGTGTGCTTGCCAGTCGGCCTGCTCACAGCCGTGCAGGAAGGCATAGGCTTGCGCGGCGTGTTTCAAGTCCAGCAGCGCCCGCGTTGACGGGCGGCCGTTCTGCTGAATCCGGTCATCATGTTCCAGGAGCGTCATAAGCTCTGTCACTTTTTCAAAAATGTCGTCTGCCAGCCTGATACCCTGCCTGATCTCCTGCCGGGCTTCTTGTAACTCCTGCCGCGAAACCGTTTCGAGCTGCCAGGGCGCGGAGGTCTGTTGGAGCAGCCGGGCTTCGGTCTGCGGCGCAAGCGTGCCGACATGCGCCTTAAACATAAAATGATTGAGCAAAAAAGGGCTTAATGGCCTGTCGTGCTGGGCCTGTGACGCCACGAAAAAGAGTATTTCCAGATTGCGGCTGTGACCGTCAAGCGTGATGATTCCATCTGACGCAGCGTCAATCAACATGGCTTGCACCTGTTCCGCAGCGCGTCCGAAATTTTCCAGAAACAGGCCCGTTGAAATGATCCGGCCATGCTCGACAGGTGCGGCGCTGTCCGACGTTCGAAATGCTCCCAGGGCCATCAGATCAGCTAACCCGGGTTGGTTGGTACAATGGACGCGGCGAAACGGCTGGAGCAGCGCCCCGTCCGGCACGTCGCTTCCATCAATTGATTGGCCGATGATCTGAACCATCTGCGCCATGCCTGAACCAGGATAATCTTCTAACAAAAGATAACCGTCAGCCAGCAGCGCGGTCAACAGCCAGCGTTTTATGTCATCGCGCCCGATAATCGGGCTTACATTCTGCATCAAAATATTTTTCACCCGTAATGCGCCCATATCATTTTTCTCCCATGTAAATCAGTTGCCCTGATTTTCATTCGTGCGTGTGTACCCGGACAAGGCTGTCCGAGGTACATCAACGACTCCTGTAGTTCCATTGTACGGGATGAACGGCTGACCTTGCCGGATAGATCGGCCCGGCTGCGGATGATCCGCGTTCCACCAGCACAATGGATTAAGAGCATACCCAAAATTGTTGGACTCGTGTACTTCCTTTTTTCGTGTAGTATCACTCAGGATCGCACTTTTGAAATTTTTAAACCAGATGCGCGTCGCCTCGCGCCCCAGCGCATGAAGTTCGCGATGCCAGCCGGCGTGAGGCAAGCGGAGAGACGCTTCCTGTCTCACGGCCCGGCTATACATTTCGGTCAAATGCATTACATGCTGGCCCAGCGCAGGGGCTTGGGCAGAAATTGCGCGCGCGAATTCTAAGCGGGTCTGCCCATATTGGCGCCGAAAACCCGCAATAGCAAGCAAGTCAAGGGCAGCTCGAAACACCCGGCGTGCAAATCGTGGTTCTGAAAAACAGAGGCGCAAGCTGAGCCATCTGCGCCAGAAGTTGAGGCTGATAACGGCCAGCAGCCCGATGAGCACGATCAGCGCGACAAGTTCCTGGACTAGAGTTGGCTGCAGCGAGTCTGGTTCGATCTTCTGTTCTGACGATTCGGCAACCTCCGTGATAATCACCTCCTCGTCGTGTCGGGGCGGGGATTTCGGACGATCGAGCACATTTTGCGGATTGAGCGGAACCGGGACCCACCCGCTGCCCGTCAGATACACTTCCGGCCAGTATGTGTGATCAACATCATACAGAAGCAGGCCATCTTTGCTCTCTTCCCTGAGTACGGGATAGCGATAGCCCGCGGCCATACGCGCCGGAATGCCGGCCAGACGAAATAAGTACGTTGCAGCCAGCGCAAAATGTTTTGCCCCGCCGATTTGGGTTTCAAACAGCACCTGTTGCACAGATTTTACCTCCCCCTGCGATTCCATGCGCGACGAAAAAGTCAGATTCTGATTGATCCAGTTCCGCACCGCCGCCAATCGCGGGCCGGGGTATTCGGCGTAAAGCGATTTCAAACTGTGCAGAATCTCTTGCGCGAGACCGGCGAATTGGGGATTCTCCGGCGCGCGGGTGTACTGTTCCAGCTCTTCCGGCGCCCAGGCTGGATTCCCAAATTTCTGGCGCAGCGCGCCGAGGCGAAGGTCTTCCGTGATTTTTCCGGGAGGAATCGCCGTGATCTCGTAAGTCACAGTAAACCGGGGATCATGGGGGACACGCGGGGTGTAGCCGATAGTCGAAACCAGACAGAGCGGACGTTCTGGCTGTTCAAGATGGTACACCTGTGCGCGGACTGTCGCAAGTTCGTTGTTCAGATTGTCGCCAAATTCCGAACCCGTATAGGTCCATTGCGCGTCGGGAAACGGAATCGCGGCTTCAGTCCCCGGCGTTATCGGCGCGGTTTCGTGCAAATCGTGATCGTCAAACACTTCATAACGATGCGTTCGAAAATAATATCCTCCCAGGCGTTCCGTCGGCCGGTAACTTTGTAAGAGTTTTACCAACGCGACCGGCTGAGGCGGCGGCGGAGTTTGCGGAAATTGCTCTTTGGGCGGCGGCGGAGAGGGCGGCGCAAGCCCAAGTGGGGGAAAGAGGGAACTCAGACCGACTGCCAGCCCTAAGAATCCAGCTGCCAGCACAAATAACGTCAACGCGTCGAAGACTGAAGAACTGCGCTGAAGGTGAGAAAATAAGAGCAGCGTTCCCACAATTGCGGCCAGAATACCCACAATCCAAAAGGCCGAAGGCGCCTGACGCCCGTGTTCCACAAAGAAATCCACCAGCCAAAACGGACGCGCAATACTGCGGCGGTGGGGCGAGGTGGCAGCCGATAAAGCCCACACGGCCAGGGCGACTTCAACGGCTCCGGCCCAGGCGAATTGTTGCGACAGCACACGGATGAGCAACACACTTGCCAGCGCTTTTAAAAACAGGTCTACGCTCTCAATAGTTATTAATGTCAGCGGCAAGCCAACAGGACTCCAACGACTAATCCCCGCCGGTAAGAGGTAGGAGAGCACCGCAAAGAGCGCAGCCCATTTCAGCCCCGAACGCCATGAGAAATTTTTCCGAGCAAACAGCGAGGCCAGGAAAACCGCTGTAACGGCGCCGATTCCTGCCGCAAGCTTGCCGCAATCCGTACTCATCTTGAAGACATAGCCGGCGGCGGCGATGCCCCACCCGATTCCTGCGGCAAGGATAAAAACGAGGTGTGAAACGAAATTATTCATGATGGGTGATCTGTAAGGTCACAGCTTCTACCGACAAATCTGCGCTTCGGGTCGTCGGCAGAGTTGTCGGCGTTTCTCCGCTGCGAATGCCGATATACCCCTTGCAAGCCATCATAATATCAAAAGCGTTCAGTTGCTCAACCAGATGTCTGTCATTTGGTAAAAACAGGATGCAGAGCGCGCAATGTTCACGACGGGCAATACTCTGGAAAGCGGCAAAATTCAGAGCGTTCTTGTGGATCAATTCGCGATAGCGGGTTTCATGATTCTCGCGTGAAAACAACTCGTCACGTTCTGTTCCGCTAGCGGCCAACAGGTGCAGAGCTGCGTCTTTAGTCCACGCGACTTTTTCTTTCATAGACGTGCTGGTGCCAAACAGCCATTCTTCGCGGACAGATACGTCACCGCCAAAAATCCACTCGCGCCTGAAGGCGTCGTTTTCAATAAGATACCGGGCAAACCCGGCCGAAAGTTCGTCTTGTTCCCCCACCACGCAAAACAGGGCAATCCGAAATTCGCCAACCCGTTCCGGGATGCGCACGTATAATTTTTCCCATCCGGTTTTCGCCGCCATGCGCCATAAAATATGACGCATGGAATCGCCGGGAAGATACTGACGGGTATCGAGCCGATCTCCCTCTGCAATGCCATCAGCCGAGGCTTCTTCACCGGCTTCTAACTGTTGGTGCAGTTGAAGCCGGTGGACGGGTTTTTGACAGGCCGGTAAAATCATCGCCGGTTGGTCCGGCCCTCTGCCGCCAGAAGGCGTTATGGGAGGAATATCGAGCCGGAGCTGCGCCAGGCCGAACAGATCGTTCAGTATAATGTGGCGTTGAAGCCGTTGCGCATATCCCCGTCGCTGGGGGCGCACCTTTTCCCGACCGCGTCTGTCATCGGGTTTTTGTAACCGTTGATACGTGAGTTCCTGTCTTGCCAAAACCGGCTCTGACCACCAGCCTGTACATTGGATAAATGGCATCCAGCGGAGACTTGTCAGAGCAAAATTGGTCGGCTGCCATCGGCCGGAACATTCGAGCAAAGGGAGAGTCAGAGCCGGAAGCCGTCGTAATTGCAAAGCCGCAAGGCCGCGTGCGCCTACTACGCTGAGGACTGCCAGCCCTGCCAGGATGAGACTGATGAGTGCGGCCGTCCGCAACACCCGGTCGCCCATTGGAAGCAGCGCATAGAATGTGCCGAATCGGGCATGGATCGGAACCAGCGAAGGCCCATACTGGTGCAGCGCGAGATACGCGCCGCTGATAACCACGAGAATCAGTCCCCGCCATGAGAGCGGAAACCGATTCCCCCACCGAGACCGCCGGATATTCATGAGATTTCCCCTTACTTTGCGTCTTCCAGCGCGGCAATCGCCTGTTCCAGCTTGTGTTTCAGGACAAACAGACGTTCTTCATGCTGTTCCAATTTCAAGGCGGTTTGGGTGTAAACGCGCGCTTTTTCCGGGTCGGTCTGATATTGCTCGGCGTTGTGTCGGCACTCGGCTGCCAGGGCTTTAGCTTTTGTTCTCTTCTCTGCAAGGATCAGGACGATCTCCCGGGCCTGGGTCAGAAGCTGCTGCTGCTCAGAGACAGCCGGTTTTTCCTCAGAATCAACCAGCGCAGTTATCGCATCGAGCATCTTCTGCGCCTCTGTTTCATCCGTTTGCCGGTCAACTGCCAGCAAATACGCGACCTGGGACTGGCTCTTCAGTCCTTCGCTCTGGTCGCGCAGCGAGGCTAACGCCGCGGCCAGTTCTTGCTGTAGGATGAATAACAGGTCGGTTTGTTCCAGAATTTCCGAAGCTTTTTGCTGATAGACTCTGGCCTTTTGCGGCTCATCACGCGCGGCTTCCGCTTTCTGTTTGAATTCTTGCGCCAGGCGTTCGTGCTGTTCCAGGGTGGTGTCTAATGCTTCAAGCAGGCTTGCCGCGGTAACCAGCAACGCGTCTACCTGGGAGACAAGATGGTAAGCTTCTACCGGCTCATCGGTACTCCCCGCTATGTCTGCCATGGCCCTGACATGCGAGGTCAGGGTTTTGATCGTGGTTTGCATCTCGGACTGGGCGTAAAGCTGGCACGGTGCAGAGATTGTGCAACAGAGAGTAAATATCCAAATGATGCTGAAGCATGTTTTCATCGGGAACTCCATACTTGAGCACAAAGCAAGCATAACAGATTATCGCTTGTGCTTCATGCTTGTCATGCAGATTAGAATCTCCGAAAAACCCGGGTAAATTCCCCGGGTTTTTCGGTTGAACGGTATGCTTAATTATGCTCTTGTGCGGTTTCTTTTTGTGGTTCTCCGGTAAATTTTCCGGCAAATTCATTGAACGATTCATTCACGCTTTTCACGCTATTCAGCACATCGAGCAGCGCCTCATTGGCCATTGTCAGATCATCGGCCAGAATCAAATCTGAGATAAACATCTTCTGGTCGCCCCATTCCTTAATATGGTCGCCCAACTCGTCGCGCTGCCGGTTAATTAAAATCTGCTTATCATACAACTCTTCCACCAGGTTTTCAAACCTGACCGCTAAACGATCATAATTTCCCCGGACTTTGGCCGAGATGCTGGGGTCATTGGCTTTGTCTTTCCATTCTTTTTTCCGATCTTCTGTCGTTTTGATTGCCGTCGCGAGAGCATCGAACAACTCGCCGCCTTCGCTCAAATTATCTAAAGCATTTTGCGCAACACCGATCAATTCTTCTAATTCTTTGACCCGCTCATCAGGGGGTCTGTTGGCGATCTCCAGCTTTTGAGTGGCATCGTTAATCGCCGCTTGCATGGCTTTGACCCGAGTTTCCAGATTCTCGATATTCCCCGGTTTTTCAGGAGCTTGTTCTTGCGGCTGCTCCTGCGGCTGGTCCTGGGCTTGCACAGCATTCGAAAAAAGGACGACACTCGCTACCGTCAGCATAATAAGGACAACCACTCCTACCATTTTGCACATACAGCGTTTCATGCGTTCAACCTCCATGTTTTGGCAGAGAGGCAACAGGTTGCTTCCCGCCCTGTCTGTGACCTCACTGCGTGTATGTTCATCATTGACGTTCTCGCGTCTTCGGTTATTATTGGTGTGTCGTTTCGGTCGGCGCTTCCTGTTCACCGACAAACTTTCCGGCAAAATCATTAAACGAAGAGTTCAAGTCGTTAACACTCTCAAGCACCATCAAGAGCGTATCATTCGCGGCTTCCAACTCATTGGCCTTCATCAGGTCTGCAAAAAACTCGCGCTGATCAGTAAACTCTTTGAGCGTATCTTCCAATTCGCCTCGTTGTTTATTGATCAGGATTTTCTTATCATAGAGTTGGTTGATCAGATCCCCAAATCTTCGGGACAGCTTATCATACTGTTCCCGAATCTTGGCCGACACATTCGGATCAACCGACTTGTCCTTATATTTTTTCTGCTTCTCTTCCGTATCCTGAATAGCCTGTTGGAGCATATCGAATAATTCACCGCCATCATTCAGTTCACCCAACGCAGATTTGGCCGCTCCGATGACGTCATCCAGGTGCTGTAGACGCACACTGTCGTCTTGTGTCGCCGCTTTTAGCTGCTCGCTCGCAAGCTGGATCGCCTCGCTCAAGGTCTTGACTCGAACTTCAATTTCGTCAATGCTCGACTTTTTGACATTGTCGGTTTCGTCGGTCTGCTGGGCAACCACCGGCCTCGTTCCCCAGACACAGATGAGACACGCCAGCACGCACCACCAGACTTTCCAGCCCGTGCCTGTCTCAGGTTTCACTGCAAGCTGCATCATTGACCTCCTTGCATTTTATGGAACTTCTGTGAACGTTTGGGGACCGCCATGAGAAAAGAATACGTTTATTTGTTCCGCAAACATGTCACACGCTCCATAAGTAATTGATGGTTTGAATTTCTCAGTGACCCCTCTAAGTCTCACATTTTCAGAAATTCCGTTTTGATCGGAACCCCTGATTCCTTAATTAAGTATAAAATTCGAAGACAATCATGTCAATAAATTTTTTGGATTGTCACGATTCCGGGGCAGAGTAATGAAAATACTTGACAGAATGGGTTTTATCTCCCAGACTCCCCCTACACGTTTAAAATGTTCCGCCTTGCACGGTCTCTGTTGTAAGACGAAAAAATATTGCTTTGAGCGAACGTTTGCAGATATTTTTTTAAGGCATGGTAAAATCGGGTTTTTATTCGTCTCTTATTATAGGAAGATATGACCATACCGGACTGGCAACAAATCTTGCACAAGGCTCTCGATGGAGACCCCCGGGCTTTTGGTGATCTCTATCAGCGTTATTTACAACCGAAGATGATAGCCGTTGCACTCACCATACTCAACGATGTTCAGGAGGCCGAAGATCGGGTTCAGGAAGTGATCCTGTACCTTTTTGAACAATCGCGTTACCGGAATATCCGGACACGGTCGCTCAAAGTGTTTGAAGGCTATCTCCTCCGAACCACCCAGCACCGCTGCCTTGATTATCTGCAGAAGCAGAAAATGCTGCGCTTTTGGATGACGGATGAGACCTTAACCCACTTGAAATATGCCGGCGTGGAGCACACTGTGCTAGAGCAATTACAAACCTTACGCCGTCATAAGCCGGTCGGCAAAACGAAATTTCTCAGTCTGGTAAAATCAGCGATTGGAGAGCAGTTAACGAATACGCTTGAATCCTTGCTGTTAGAGTATAGCCGGCGAGAATACTCGTACACTCTGAGGCTTTCGGAAGAACTCTTTCAGAGCCGGCCCGGCGCAAAAATCATATCAGAAGAGCGGTATCATCGCATTCAACAGCACCTGGAACAGGTGCTTGCTATGCTTACTGACTTATTAGATGACGATGAATGGGAATTGCTCGAAAAAAAATATCGCCAGGGAAGGAGCTTTCGCGCGTTATCGGAAGAGTCGGATATTCCGCTGAGCACGCTGCAATCCAGGTGCAAAAAAATTATCGACAAAATTCGTCAGGACGCGACCGTCTATCATGCCTGGCAAACCTATCTCGATCTTTGTGGCAGAGATGACGTATGACAACATTTTACCCATATCCGGAGCCCCTGGATGAACGTTTCTGCCTCGATCCTCAGGTGGGGAGCCAAAGGTTGAGCGATTACCTGACTGAAACTCTGTCTTCAGACGAACGCGCGGAGTTTGAACACCACCTGAGCTATTGCCTGAAATGTCAGGAAGAACTCGTGTATCTGTCGTGGGTTCTCCACCAGGTCGCAACCCGTCCCAGACCCGGCTCCTCCGCTTCACCGCTTCAGGATTCCTCGAAAAATTTCACTGCCCAATATGGCGAGCTGCTTGCTGTCACGTCACTCTATGATTGGAATCAGGAAGATTTGACCCACGCCTACTACGAAACGCCGCTCGTGGAGCGCCTGGCAGCCTCAACTGACACGTCAGAGAGTTTGACTTTCCCGGTTACAGTAGAATATGCCGGCGGCCTGGCGATCGGACAATTCTGGCGGCGCGCCGGCCAACTCTCGTACCGGCTGACCAAAAGTCCGCCTGAACACGTATCTTGTCTGCTCTATTTTCCTATTACCAACCCTTCAGACGCGCAAACATTTGAGGTTCGTCCGAATGTAGAACAATGGTTAGGTGAGGTACGCGCATTTATCGCTGCGGATACACCGGCGGCAATAATACACGCGCTGAAACAATTTCATCTCTATTGCTATAAACCCCCGAACGAGCAGAAGGAGCGCTGATGAAAACGACGAAAATTTGGCGGCACATCCAGCGGGTACAGGCCGAACTGCGGCGAGGGACGCTTGAGAGTTGTGACGCCGCCATAAACGACCTCCAAACTTATCTTATCCACCATCCGGCCGAACATTTTCCAGCTTCTTGTTACCCGGCGCTCATCCAGATCCATCGGTATTACACGAGAACCGTCCTGCCTCAACGCAAGCTTCCCACTCCACTTGAACAGGCCATCGTCGGGCAGTTTGAGCGTTGTATCCATACTTTGTACACCCGCGAAAGCAGAGTCAAAGAGCTTGAAGCCCAATTTGCCCATCTGCTGCAGCAGTTTCAATTCCGCCAGATACGTTCAGCAAAAGCGCTTATCTCACAATTTCGCGCGATCCTCAACCTTACAGCCTCTGGAATTCCGACCGATAGAACCATAGAGCGCCTGTTCCGAAGCGTGCAACAGTCGTTCACATTGCAACAGGTACAATCATTTTTTACCCATGTATTTACGAAATGGTTGTCAGATGAGGAAAAAGGGATATTTCAAGGGTTTGCCAGCATTTTTTGGAATCAGGTAGATGACCTTTTTTATCCCAAAGTCGTCCTGGTTGACAGGCTGACAGGCAAAGCGCTGCTCACCCGTCTACACCTTGAAACCGCTGTAGATCATACTGAAGCCGGCGATCGTTATGAATTTGAAAATGTTGTTGATGAGCAGATGCGACAGTCCGGTAATTATGCGATCCGGGCCGCTCGTAATTTTTTGCAAGACCAATTTCCTGAATATCTCGATGGCAAAACCCTGTTTGTGCAGTGTTATTTTCAACATCCAACTGCAGAATATGCTGATACCTCAGCCAGCCTCCCAATAGCGGCGAAGATCGTGGGAGATGTTTTAGGCTTACCGGTTCAGCCCCATATCGTGATGACAGGCGCGATTGATGCGAACGGCAGCCTGCGGCCAGTGCAGCATGTTGCTGCTAAAATTCGAGCGGCGCAGGCATACCCGGGTATTGAACAAATTTATCTTCCGATGAAGTGCCCCCTTGTTGAAAAAAGCGGTCTTACCGTGATGTATATGACGAGCTTCGCCGAAGCGCTCGAACACTATTATGGCGGCTACCTGGGCCGCAAAAGGCAGAAACGTCTGTTCAAAAGAAGAACAATATTGAAAACGATTGCCGGTGCGTTTCTGATGCCGCCGCTCGCCATGATACTCGACAATGTGCTGAATCAGCCCGTCACGGAGCATGATTGGCAGTTGTTGA